>JANWXL010000309.1 GCA_025055265.1 Roseiflexus sp. | reverse complement strand
GCGCGGACGCAGAGCGCCAGCGTCACCGATGAGTCGATCCCGCCGCTGATCCCCAGCACCACCCCCTGACGGTGCAGGGTTCTGATGACGTGGTATTGCAACCAGTCGACAATCCGTTCTGTTTCGGCTGCAACATCGATCTGCAAGGCGCGCGTGTCAAACCTCATAGTTCCCCCCCCACAGCAATGCCGCCTCTAATGCAGACTTTGACATCGTCTGCGTCGGAGAGCGGCGGCGGCAGACGAAAATTGCGAATAAACCGCTCGACCAGCAGTTGGGTCGAGAGAATCCCTACCAGCGCCATATCTTCAGTTTCGCTCAGACGCACGCCGGATTGCGCTTTTTCCTTCAGGTGCGCAACCGCCGTCGGCTTGAACAGGCCATTCGCCTGGATGTGATCTGGCGAGAGGAGATGCTGAACATAGTCCAGGCGTGCATCGTTGAAGAAACTCCGATGGATTGGCGCACGGTACGGTTGCTTGGGGCGCTGCCAGATGGCGTCTGGCAACCAGGCGCGACTGACCTGGCGCAGGATGTATTTCTCGGTGAGACCGCGCAATTTCAGGCGCGGCGGCAGGCGATTGGCAAACTCGATCACGCGATGGTCGAGGAAGGGAAAGCGCCCTTCGACCGCGTGCGCCATGATCATCCGGTCTCCCTGCGCCGAGAGGAGATACTGCGAGAGAAAGGTGGTGATTTCCAGATACTGCGCCTGATGGAGCGGATCCCATCCGCTGAACGCCTCTGGGTAGCGCGGCGCCCGATCGGTCGGCTGCGCCAGCGCGTCGGCAGCCTGGCGCACCTCGTCGCTGAAGAAACGACGGGTGCGGCTGGTGGTGCGCCAGCGCGGACGGTGCGAGTAATCCGGCGCGGTCGTGTCCATCAACCCTTCGCTGAAGAATGCTGCCAGGTATGCGACATTGTTGCCCGCAAACCCGGCGATCCAGGGGTAGAGACGGCGGAAGAGCAGCGGTCGCAGACGCGAAGAGGGCTGACGCGCCCAAAACCGCCGCACCTTCGCCTCTTTGAAAATGTCGTAGCCTGCCAGAAACTCATCGGCGCCTTCGCCGGTCAGCACTACCCGATAGGAATGATCGCGCACCAGTTGCGAAAGAATGAAGAGCGGCGCAGGTGATGTGCGCAGGATCGGCATTTCCGTATGCCAGATCACTTCCGGGAAGACGCGCCCGATATCTGCGTGCGTCACATACGCCACCTGATGGTTGGTGCCGAGGCACTGCGCCATCTGACGCTGGAACGGACTCTCATCGAACTCCGGGTCGCTGAAGGCAATCGAAAAGGTGTCGAGACGATTGCTGGCGTACCGGCGCACAATCGCCGCGACGGTCGAGGAGTCCAGCCCGCCGCTGAGGTACGCGCCGACCGGCACATCCGCTCGCAGCCGGATCGTGGTGGCGTCAATCAGCAGGTCGCGCAACTCCTCGACATACTCCTCCTCGCTGCGTTCCTTCTCTGGCGCGCCAAACTCAAGGCGCCAGTACGGCTGAATATCGATCCGACCGTGTCGCGCAATCAGGTAATGACCCGGAGGCAGATCAACGATGTCCCGAAAAACGGTCCGCGGCGAGATGGTTCCCCAGAAGGTGAAGATCTGCTCCAACGCCACCGGGTCAATCGCGCGTTGCACGCGCGGATCGGCCATGATCGCCTTGATCTCCGATGCGAAGATCAGCGATCCATCAACGAGCGTGTAGAACAGCGGAAGAATGCCGACCCGGTCGCGCGCCAGGAAGAGCGCCTGATCGCGCGCATCCCAGATAGCAATCGCAAACTGCCCGTTGAGATGCGAAAGACACGCCGGACCGTACTCCTCGTAGAGGTGCAGGATCACTTCGGTATCGGTGTTGGTTGTGAAGCGATGCCCGCGCGCTTCGAGGTCGGGACGCAGCTCCACATAGTTGAAAATCTCGCCGTTGAAAACGATCCAGTATCGCTCGTCTTCGCTGGCAATCGGCTGCTGCCCGCCGCTCAGATCAATGATGCTCAGCCGCGCATTCCCCAGACCGGCCCGGTCGTCGAGATAGATGCCAAACTGATCAGGACCGCGATGCCGGATCATGGCCAGCATCTGGCGCAGCGTGTCTTCAGCGATCGGGTGATCGCCCTGAACGTTGACAATACCCACAATGCCGCACATTGAGAGACTCCTGATGTCGTTACAAACGCCGGGCAGGACCGCAGGGGCAGGTCTGAGACCTGCCCCTGCTCAGACCCGTCCCGGCGACGTTTGCCGGATGTGCCGCCAGACCGGGCGGGTCTGAGACCTGCCCCTACGGTGATCCTGCCAACTCCCGCCGTGCAATCTTCCCCGACGCGTTCACCGGCAATTCGTCGCGGAACTCCACATACCGCGGCACCATGAAGTCTTCCAGTCGTGCGCGGCAGTGCGCCAGAATCTGCTTTTCAGTCAGATCAGGGTTCTTTGTGACAACAAACGCCTTGATCGCCTGCCCCAGGATCGGGTCGGGCACGCCGACAACCGCCACCGCCGCCACTCCCGGCAGTTCGTAGATAACGTTTTCGACCTCTTTGGGGGCGACTTTCTCGCCGCGACTCTTGATGATGTCGTCCTTGCGCCCGATGAAGTACAGGAATCCCTCCTCGTCCATGCGAAACAGGTCGCCAGTGTAGCAGACGCGCTCTCCCGGCAACGGACCAGGACGGTACCGCTGCGCCGTCGCTTCTGGCGCCTCCCAGTATCCGCGCATGACATGCCGTCCGCGCACCACCAGTTCGCCGACTTCGCCAGGTCCCAGCCGGTTGCCCTGTTCGTCTTCCAGCCAGACTTCGGTTCCGGGAATAGCGATGCCCACCGAGCCAGGACGGCGCTCCAGCTCTTCCGGCGGCAGATAGAGGGTGCGTTTGGTTTCGGTCAGTCCATACATCGAGTAGAGGCGCGCCCACGGGAACTTCCGGCGCAATTCCAGTACGTGGCTCGGCGGCAGCGCGGCGGCGGTATTCGTCAGATACCGGATGCTCGACAGGTCGTACTGGCTCAGGTCCATCTGCAAGAGAACCGCATAGATCGTTGGCACGCCAGGAAAACCGGTGACCCGCTCTTCCTCGACGCGCTTGAGGATCGCTGCCGGATACGCAAACGAGCGCTCGAGCACCAGCCTGCCGCCGAAATGCATGGTCATCAGCAACTGGTAAAGACCGTAATCAAAGGAGAGCGGGAGCATGTTGATGACAACATCATCTTCGACATTTTGCAGGTACTCGATGATCGACCCGCTGGCGAAGACGACGTTGCTGTGATCGCTCATGACGCCCTTCGGCTCGCCGGTGCTGCCCGAGGTGTAGATCAGGCACGCCAGATCGAGATCGATATTGACGCGCGGCAGAGGCGTCGCATCGTACTGCGCCTGTATATCATCGAAGTCGATAAAGCGGGGATGCGCCAGACGGGTTTCGGCGCGCTGATTGGACAGCACGCCAACCCGGAGTGATGGCGCATCGTCCAGCAGCGCTGGCAGTTGCACATCCCTGATCTGCGCGTCGGCAATGATCGCCGAGGCGCGGCAGTTGTTCAGAATGGCGGTCAGTTTGTCCTGTTTGGTCGTATGGTTGATGACCACAAAGACGCCCCCCGCCTTGAGCGCAGCGAAAATCCCGACCACCGCTTCGACCGAGTTGGGCGCAAAGATCGCCACCCGGTCGCCGCGCCGGATGCCATGCTCGACGAGCGCGTGCGCCAGGCGATTGGTCATCTGATCGAGATCGCGGTAGGTCAGCCGTCTGCCGTCGCAGACGAGCGCCACTTTATCCGGCAGGCGCGCAGCGCTGTTGGTCAGAAAATCATGCACGAGCATAGGTTTCTCCCAGGGTCATCGAGGAGAGCGGAGCGCCGACAGCGACGGCTTCCTGTGCGCCATTCGCCAGTTTGCGCGCCACATACTCCGATAGTTTCTGCACCGAGTCGAAGTTTTCGGGAGTCAGTTCGTGATCGGCGACGCTGATGCCAAACTGCGCCTCAATGAACGAGACCAGTTCGATGACGCCAAGCGAGTCCACAATTCCTCGCTCGAGGAACGAGTCGTCGTCGCTGTAAACGAAGCCCTCGTCGCCAAACAGGAGGTTGTGCGTGATATAGCCGCGAATCTGAGACGAAATGTCCGGCGTAGTGACCTGCATACCCGTCGTCCTCCTTCAGTTGATAATCTCGCGAACCAGCATGAACGCCTCTGCCGCCATCAAACCGGCAGTGCCGCCGCGCACCCGCGCCAGCGCCTCCACGGCGCGCAGCGAGCGGGGATGGGGTGGCTGTTTGAGTTCGTTGCGAAAACAGGCAAGCGCCTGGAGTTTGAGTTCCAGGACATCGCTGATGTCCACGAACACGGTCGGCTTGAAGGCGCTCTCTTCGATCGGCGACGCCCAATCGGTCTCCGAGAGGGTTTCGTAACAGAGCAGACGCCGAACGGGGCAGCGGTTGATCGGGCGCGCCGCCACCAGCGTCGCCAGGTAGACGGCTTTGTGATCGCCGTGCAGATCACCGCCAAATGGCGCATAGACTACATCAGCGCTCACAGAGTAGATCGTCTCGCGGATGGCGTCCGCCAGTTCGTGTCCTGGCACCACATCAAGCCGCGGCGCTGGGAAGTCGAGGAAGAAGATCCCCGAACCGCCAAGCAGTTGATGCGCCGCGCGCGAATCCTGCCGATCCGCCTCGTCCCGTTCCGGCGAAAAAATCTCCGGCATGCCCCGAGTGACGACCAGTGCATAGACTGAGTCACCCTGCGCGACGTGACGCGCCGTGACACCGCCGCATCCAAGCACTTCGTCATCGGGATGAGCTGCTACGACCAGTACGTTCATGCCAGAACTCCTTCCAACAGTCAGAACACATCGCTCAAGAGCAAACTGAAGCGCATCGCTGGCGGATGATCCGTCAGCGGCGCATAGCACATACGCAACCGGTAATCGGTGTGGCGTTCCATGGTCGCCGGATCAAGACCGATCATCCGGGCATGCACGCCGGTCATACGCACCTGTCGCACGCTGGCATACGCTGCCAGTGCTCCCAGGTCATCCGCCGTCGCCTCCGGGCATTCGGTCAGTGCATCAAGCACGGTAAGCGTGTCGTCGCGCTCGATTTTGTAGATGACAGCGAACCGTCCATTCACCAGTTCGGCGTGGTACGGACACGCCAGACTGCGCCACTGCCGGTACGTCTCATCACACGGCGGTCCCGCCTCATTGGTCAGGCGCAGATGCGGCAACGCCGCGATGCTGTGCAGCGGACCGGCTGGCGCTGCCGGACGCCAGTTGTACAACTCGGTTTCAACCAACGTCTTCCATCCGAAGGCGCGCTGAAACAGCGCATATGAATTCTTGTTTGGAAAGCCCAGGATGAACGCCGCTCCTTCAGCCCGCGCCGCCTCGGTCGTCGCTGAGACCATCCGATAGAAGGCGGGAAACCCGCGATAGTCCGGGTGCAGCATGAGACTCATCGCCAGATAGTATCGATAGACCTTCCCGCGGCTATCTGTCAGCACATGCGGCACGAGCGCGTGATGCCCGACCAGTTGATCGCCGTTCCAACCCAATGCCACAATAGCGTCGCCGTACGGGTTGACGAAGTAGAACCGTGACCACGCAATCTTGTTCGGGCGGTAGCCGAACGTGTCGTGAAACAGGCGCTCAACCGCCTCGTATACAGACTCCGCTTCACGGGCGGATCGGATGAGTGTGACGTGCATATCTCACCATCCCTACGACTGTCTGGCATGGGCCTCGGAAACGTTCCCCTGCGTCTGAGCCAGGACGCCGAGAAACTCGGGAACCTGACCATTGGCGCTGCGCTCGACCCCTTCGCGCGTCAGCACCACGCGCACTGTACCGAACAGGATGCGCAGGTCGGTCCAGAGGCTGATATGATCGACATACCAGACATCGTGCGCCAGGATTTCGTCCCACGTCTGATTGCTGCGCCCGTGGAGCACCGCCTCGCACGTTATGCCGGGCAGTACCTCGAGACGCCGGCGCTGCTCTGGCGTGTAACGGTCGATGTATCTCACCAGCAGCGGTCGCGGTCCGACCAGACTCAGCTCGCCGCGCAGAACGTTGAACAACTGCGGCAGTTCGTCCAGGCTCGTGCTGCGCAGGAATTTGCCGAATGGCGTGAGGCGCTGCTCATCAGGCAGCAGGTTGCCCTGCGCATCACGCGCATTGGTCATGCTGCGAAACTTGTAGAGCCTGAACGGTTTCCCGTCCTTTCCGGCGCGCTCCTGGGTGAACAACACTGGCGATCCCATCTTGATTCGGATCAAGAGGGCAAGAATCGCTATGAACGGCGCGAGCAGGATCAGCGCCGGAATCACCAGAATCAGGTCAAGTGCGCGTTTGCCATATTTGCGATACATCAGTGGTCCTCCTCTACATTGTTGTTGGTGCGAGGGCTTGTCGCTCACTCAACGCTGCCGCATATAACTGGTCGTGCAACGCGATGATGCGCTGCAGGTCGTACTGCTTCGCCTGATCCAATCCACGTTTCGCCATTGCGCGCGCCGCCTCCCGGTCATCGATCATCTGGCTCATCGCGCGCGTCAGACCCGCAATATCGCCAACCGGCACGAGCAGACCGGCGCCGTCTGCCAGCAGGTCGCGCACACCGCGAATATCGGAGCCGATCACCGGCACGCCAAGCGCCAGCGCTTCCAGAATGCTGCGCGGCAACCCCTCCTGCTGCGACGGCAGAATGAGCGCCGTCGCCGCCCGCAACAGCGCCGGAATGTCGCGTCGGTAGCCGAGGAAATGGGTGCGTTCCGCAATGCCAAGATCAGCCGCCAGGCGGCGCATCGGCTCGAGCAGCGGACCGGTTCCCGCCAGCGCCAGGTGTGCGTCCCGTCGCCCCAGGCGCGCAAATGCCTGCAATGCATCAGCGTGGCGCTTGCGCGGGATGAACTCGGCGATCATCAGGAAGAGCGTCCCGTCGGGAGCAACGCCCATGCTCTGGCGCAGCGCCGCCACCTCAGTCTCGGCAACGCCATCTGGGCAGTAATGGGTCAGATCGACGCCAATGCCAGGCATGTACCAGACCCGCTCCGGCGGCGCGAGGCGGTAGCGAATGGCCGCCTGTTCGTCGGTGCGGTTGATCACCACCTGATAGTCCATCCAGGCGCTGGCAACTTTTTCCAGCGTCAGAAAGGCGAGATTCTTGTGCCACGGCATACTCTCGTCGAAGTTGAAACCATGCGCCGTGTAGATCACCCGGACGCCGGTGCGCCGCCGGACGTCGCGCAGTGCATAGCGCGTGACAAACGCGGCGACTGAGGTATGCACATGCACAATGTCGTACCGCTCGCGCTCGACAATCCGTCGGATGCGCTGCGGCGTTCCAATCAGATTGACCGGGCTGAACGGTTGTCGAGACCAGGGCAGGGTCCAGATGTGATCAAAGGCAGCGCGCGTCTCCGCGTCGATCGCCTCATCGCGCGTCATGGCGTCGACCCGCCATCCGCAGGCGCGGTAGTGCCTCGCAAACGGCAGCAGAAACGCCGAGATCGTCGCTGGCACTGTTGTGACGATCAATAAACGTGGCATAGGTCACCTGATGCTATGAACCTGAACCCCTTCATTCCGGCAGGACGCGACGCCGCGCCTGCCAGCCGGTCGATGCGCGGCGGGCGGCGAGCCAGGCTTCAGTCTGCTCACGCACACGCTGGAGGAACGCCAGTCGTTGCGCGCGCAGCCTGGACTCAGCAAATGCCCGCGCGCGTTCGAGGTTGCGCGCCGAGGCGTGCGCCATCCGCTCCGGACTGGAGACCATCTCACGGATAACCTTCGCCAGCGCTGCTGCATCGCCTGGAGGCACGAGATCCTCCGGCGGCAGCAGTTCAGGAATGCCGCCGACAGTGGAGCCAATGCAGGGGAGCGCGCGCGCCATCGCCTCGATCATGGCGCGCGGCATGCCTTCCTGACGCGACGGCAGGACGAAGAGGTCCGCCGCGTCGAGTTCAGCGCGCACTGCTGCGCCAGCCGTCACCTGCCCGCGAAAGACGACCCGATCTGCAATGCCCAGATTGCGGGCGCGCTCTTCCAGTTCCGGACGATGTTTGCCATCGCCGAGCAGGGTCAGCGTTAGATCAATGCCAGTGCGCACACACAGCGCAACGGAGTCGAGCAAGACGTCTGGCGCTTTGTACAACTGTCCCAGCGAGCCGACGAAGACAAGACGAACAGGAGGTCCAGGGGCGCGCAGCGGACGCGGCGCCGCAACGATCGCCTCATCGGGCAGTTCGACATCCGACGCCGCCACTGAAAACGATGGGCATGGGTACCGTCGCTGCAGCGCATGTTCGGTGACGTAGCACGCGGCTGCGGCGCCAGCACAGTGCTGACGCAACCGGTACGGAAACAGCCAGCGGAAGAACGGGCGCAGCGGATGCCGGACCGCACCAGGCGCAAAAACGCCGTATGGATCGGTGACCACCTCAACGCCGTACGGACGCCCTTCGCGCCGCAGGGAGGGATAGAGCAGGCCGGCGATCTGTGAGCTGACGCGCAGAATGACTGCGTCCTCGGCGCCGATCGCGCCGCGCGCCGCTGCACGAATCTGCGGCAGGCGCATCAGGTACTGGCGTGGTCCCACGTACTCCGGAATCGCAGTGAAGGAGACGCGCCGACCATCGGCGCGCTGCCAGTCGGGCGCCGCCCGTTGCACCTCGCGCACCCGCGCCACGACGCGCACCTGATCGAAGACTTCCAGATACCGCTGCCAGAAGCGGTATGGAAACTGCGTTTGCGTCCACACCACGCCGTCCGGCGTGCGATCAAAGTGATGTTCAAGCGATACAACGACGCGCATACGTTTCCTCTGGTCTCAGACTTACTGCCCGGAAGCGGGCAAACGCGAAACTGACGACAGCGAGAGCAGGGTGATGCCAAGCGGTATCGCAATGTTCTTGATCACGTCGAACACGATGTTTTCCAGATCGCAGGCAAGCATGTAGAAGCAGAAGAGCGACAGAAACGGATAGAACAGCAGTCGTGCATCACCCGGCGTCAGCCCGGAGAGCCAGCGTCGCACCGAGCAGTTCGCCAGACCAAAGAAGATGAAAGCGAACGGCACGGCAACGAAGCCGAAATTGAGCATCGCTTCGCCAGCAATCCCATAGATCTGTGACGCCTCAAAGTCGATTGGAATGTATGAACCTTTGCCGTGCAAAGCTTCGGTGCCCTCCAGCGTCTTGCTCGGCATGCGTTCAATTACCGATCGCGGAATGAGCACTGCAAACGCCGCCGCATAGGTGCGTCCCAGGGCATATTCATAATCGCTATCCGGGCGCGCCAGTTGATAGAGCAGGAACGCCTGCACATCGCTGCGCCCCAGATCGCCGAGCAGCAGGGTAGTGAAATCGCGGCGGGTTTCGCGCTCCAGTTCAACGCGCGCGGTCGGGTCTTCGATCAGACGCATGACATCAAGACCGGCATTCTTGTAAAATCCATAGATATACATAAAAGTAATCAGAAAAATCAGCCCGATAAGCACAACTCTGCGCGTTATCGGACGAATCCAGAAGTGGATCAATCCAATCGCCCAGAATAATCCCCAGACCGTGTTATTGCGGCTACCGCGCAATCCGCCGAAGTAGATTTTCAGTAAGAAGTAGACCAGCAGTACAATCCCAAGAACCAGCCAGGAACGATAGATTGACGACTTCTGGTTCCGGGCATACAGAACAAACATCATCAGGGCAATAATCGGGAAACTTTCCGAAATCATGAAAATCTGGCCATACCCCTGGAGATTCAGGCGAATTGCGCGCTGATCGGTGGCTGCTTCGATGAAGCCCTGAATGCCTCCCAGGCTGAGATAGACATAAGTCTGAAGGAGAGCGGTCACTGCGAGAGCTACGGCGCCCAGGACATAAAACCGTTTGTGATCAATCTCCCAGAACGTGGTGATCCGACGTTCGCGCTGGAAGTAGATCAACCGCACACCGCGATAGACGATCAACCCCAGAAGATTCAGGAGCGCCATCCAGCCCAGCCAGTCACGTCGTTCGGCGGGAGGCTCGACGTAGATCAGCCAGTACCCGGTGGCGACGGTCAACAGCGGCGCGAGGAAGAAGAAGAACCAGCCGAATGCGCCGGAAAGACCGATCGGATCGAACAGGTCAACCCGTCCCCGCACCCAATCCACAGCATCGATGCCGATGAGGATGCCCGACATCACGACCGGTATAACGAACCAGTGCCAGAACTGATCCGACAGCGCTACGAAGACGGTCAGCGTGAGCACGCAGACATAAGCGGAAATAACCAGGCTCTCAATGGCGCGCCCCGACGCCGTTCCCGCACTCCGAAGCAATGACAGATTGGGTGTTGTCACAGTCATTGTTTCTCTCCATCTCATCGGTGGTATGGAGCGCCGCCAGCCAGCAGCGTCCGCTCACGATCCTCTTCTTCCTGCACTGATGGCAGCGTGCGCAGCGCATGCTCGACGATCAGCAATCCGCCAACTGCCTGGATCACCGAGGTGACCATCGTCGCCAGCGCCGCGCCGGTCAGTCCGAACAGCGGGATCAGCCATGCGCAGGCGCCAACCGTTGCGATGGTCATCGCCAGAAAGAGCAGCGCCTGTGCGCGTAAGCGCCGTACTACCGTCATCGCATCGCTGGCAAACCAGCCGATATAGCCGATGCCAGCCGCAATCATGACCAGCACGAAGATGTGGTTGTGCGCAGCGTACTCAGGCCGATAGATCAGCGTCAGAATCCACCCGCCAATCAGCCAGGCGACCAGCGCGCCGGCGCCGCCCAACGCCAGGGCAATGGCGACGAGTCTGTATAGCAGCGCACGGAAGGCATGCGCATCATTGCGGACATAATGCTGCGCCAGACGCGGATTGGCGGCAGCGGCAAGCGCGCTGATCACTGTCGTGCCAGCCACCTGAATGTAGGCAATGGCGGCGAAGATGCCCAGGCTTTCTGCACCCAGCATGCGCTCGACGAAGTAGCGCGGAATCGCAGTGCTGAGCGAGACGAGCAGAATCCCGAAGCCGAGCGGAAGCGCCATCCACGCCAGACGCGCAGCAATTGCCATGCGCTCGTGGAGCGCCGCCGAAGCAGGCGATACCGGCGCACGCCGCAGTGCGTACAGACCTTGAGGGATGTCGTAGAACGCCAGCACTGCCGCCCACGCGCCCGCCATCCCGACCACGCCCCAAAACACTGATCCGCTAAGATAGACTCCTGCCGTCAGCGCAAGCAGCGATGCAATGCCTTTTAGCATCATTCCCACGGCAATCCGATCCATCCGCTCAAGGCGCTGAAGCAGACCGTAGAAAATGTCGCTGATCGACTCGCACGCTTTGGCGCATCCGACCGCAACAATGACCACGCCTGTCTCCCACGGATACCCGACAGCCAGCGTAATCCCCGCAATCGCCAGCAGCGCCAGCATTGTCGTTGCCAGGCGCACGCCGAGATAATCGCGAAACTGATACTGCTGCTGCGCATCCGTCGCCTGAATATTGCGCAGGTGCAGGTTCGAAAACATGAACACCGGTCCCGTAATCGCCAGACCGAGAGCAAACACGCCAACCATTCCCGGCGACCCAAGCTTTGCCAGCGCCATGAGCATGCCCCACTGACACGCGGCATACACCACATTCCCGACGAATGTCCAGGAAAAATTGGCGCGCAGCGAGAGACGCGCGAATGATGAATTGTGACGCTCCCCGGGCATATGTTTCCCTGTTTTCGGCGCCGAATCGCTTATACCGCGACAACCGCCGGCGCCAGGACTGTCTGGCGCAGCGGCTCGATCCTGATAATGCGCGCTGCGTGACCATCGAGCGAAAACGCATCAGTGATCAGGTAGTCGTTCGCGACCCTGAACGGTACGTCCGCGCCTGTTTCTGCATCAACGAGACGCTGAGGCGCCGTATCGAACCCTATTGCGCGCCAGTTAATGGTCAACGCCGTCGTTGTTGCATTCCCAGCCGTGTTGTACATCGTCAGATAATCCCTGCCAAAGCGTTCAATAAGAATGCCATTTGTGGCGGATGCGTAGGGAACAGGCTGCCAACCGGCGACATTCAACGCATGGACCATATGGAGATGGCGTTGATACGCCCGCATTGCGCGTTGACCTGGTGGATCGCTCCATAAATACCGATCCTGCGCAGGACCATATCGATCAATGTTGATATATATGCCTTTTGCTGTATATAGCGGAAGATAGCGGCGTATTTGATCCAGAAATTCGTCTTCATTGGTTGCTCGATCGAAAGGAACCGTAAACGTAACAGGGCGCTGATTCGCTCCCATTCGTATCCGATTGATGAGGCGCACTTTGTTCGCCGATGTTTCGTCATAAAACTCGTCAACCAATCGTCCATCGCGTTCAATTTTGACGAATTCCTCAACAATGTAATCCGATTCCTGATAGAGAATCCCGCTGATTGGAGCACCGCTCGTTGCAATCGGCGCATCATCGGGCAGCGAGGCGCGCAGCGCCCGTAAAAACCCCAGCGTTGTCAGATGCTCAAGCGCCACGACCCGCCCGGTTGCGCGGTCGTAACTGAGCGGCAGCGACGCCGTGCGCAGCGCGCGAGGATTGAAATCAGGGCGCAAATAAACCCCGACGGTATCAACAGCGACGCCGTGATAGAGGTTTGTTCCTTCTTCGGGATGCGTATCAAGGTATGCCGGACCGTAAAGGCCATTGGCGCGCTTGACCACTTCCAGGTTCAATTCGCCAAAATTGCGCACAACCGTGGGTGCAACAGTGCGCGGTTCGTTCGATGGCGCCGCATCGATGCCGGGATCGGGATTGATGCCATCGAAAATGCAGCGGCGAACGCCAGGCTCCCAGGGCACCTCGGTGATCATTGAGGCGAAACTGATCGAGTCGCGCCAGCGTCCGTCCGCGTCCTGCAACAGCGACGCTTCAAATGGCGCGGGCAGGCGAAATTTGCCGATCAGAAAGTTTGGTCCGTTGCTGACGGTCATCTGATACGCCTCGACGCTCCGCCAGCCGCTGCCCCGCTCACGTTCGAGCACGGGACCATAGATCTGCCCGCGGTTTCGTTGTCTGGTACAGGTCGCAAATGGATACGAACCGGTGCATGTTTCGGCAAATGGCTGCCGTCCCTCTTCGATGTCCCTGTACAGGGCAAGACAGGCGGCAATATCTGTTTCCCAGGTCTGGTCGCTCCCTCCGGTTGCAGGAGAGACTTTCAACCGCATACCCCGGTCGTAGTAGCCGTGGGGCCAGATGTAGACCAGGTCATCAACGCCGAAACGCCGGTTCTGCGCCTTGTACCGCCCCCACACAGCGCCGATCCGATAGTCGAGCGGGTTGGGAAAGGTGCGGTAGTTGTACTCCTCCAGCACGACCATAGTTGTTTTGCGGGGCAACTTACCGGTATGCGCTTGAGGATACATGTCAATATATTTGGCATATGCTGAACGCAATCCCCAGAACGGTTCATCCGGCACGAAAAGCGAAAGTGCGAAGGAAACCGTATTTTTGAAACGAATATGTTCGTTGTAGATGCCAAGATGGAAACAGGCATCATACGAACGACGCTGCGCATCGTAACGGACATAGTATGCTGCTGGCTGGTCGGGATTGATTGAAAGCGCCAGGCCGACATTGTCATCGCTAATAAGATTGACGCCGTTCAGATTTATATCAAGATCCGTTTTCATATGGAATGTGCCATCGCCAAAAGATCCAATGTCTATCAGACGTTGAAGGACTGTTTTGTATGGATCTCGTCGTTCCACGATTGCTTCTCGATCATCAAGATGGTGATACCAATATTTACCAATAAGATCGATAGGTATTTGCAGACATGCTTCGACGGCGCGAGATGTCGTTGATGGATCAGTATTCGTAATAGTTGCTGCCAGATCGATTCGATTCGGATGCTCCGTCCATGTCTCGACGACCTGCAGTCCAGAGGCGCGGCTCTCGCGCGCAATTACCAGGGCGTCAGCAACCTGCTCCGACGTCACGACCGATGCACTCTGGGGACTCAGCATCGTTTTCCCCCAGGGATCGAAGAGATGGACGGCGATGGTGTCACCGGGCTTCAGCGGAAACGTTCGCTCCTGGACCTCAATGCGCACAAACCTGTTTTCCCGGCTATCGAACAGCAGCGCCAGCCCATCCCTTGTCTGCAGGGTTATCACTCCGGTCGCCGCATCGGTGGGCGTCTCAGTCGATGCCGCCGGGTTGACCGTCGGCGTAACGTGTGGCGATGCGGCGACCGGCGTTGATAGCGCGGTGACCGGCGCACCGGTCGCCTGTGGTCTGATCGCTGGTGCGGTGGCGCTTTCCGGTCCGCACGCGGCAATTACCGCGACCAGCAGCGCTACGCTGGCGACACGTCCTCCAACTTGTCGAAGGATCGCGTTCATACGTTCACCGTTATCGACTGGCGTGCTGCGGTGTGATCTGCACCTGCGCAGTCATATTCCAGCGAAGACGTTCATCGATGCGATCCGGAGTGATGATGACGGTGTAGAGCGTCACATCGCCGTTCTGACCGGTTCCCAGCGGCTTGATGCTGGTCACCTTGCCGGGGATTTCGAGGTCTGGCAGTGAGTTCAAACGGATGATCGCCTGGTCGCCTTCCCGCAGGCGCGTGACGCTCAACTCGCTCAGGTTGGTCGTCTCAATCTGCCAGCCGCGTACATCCGCCAGGCGCACCGCAACGAGCGAAGGATCCGCCACCTCGCCAGCTTTGATGTTGAGCGCAGCGACCACCCCGGCCATCGGGGCGCGCAGCGTTGCGCGTTCGAGCGCGAGTTCAGCCTGCGCCAGCGCCACGCGCGCTTCTTCAACACGCGCACGAGCAATCGCTGATTCTGCCGGTCGTGCACCGGCCACCACACGCTCCAGTTCGGCTTCGGCAATCGCCACTTCTGCGCGTGCCGCTTCAACGGCGCCAGTGCGCTGTTCACCCTGAAGGCGCGCCAGGTCGTCCTCCGCCTGCGCAACGGCGGCGCGCGCCGCGGCGAGTTGATCCGGGTCGGCGCCAGCCAGCGCGCGATCCAGACGTGCTCTGGCTGCTTCGACGCACGCTTCGGCGGCCGCGATGCCGGTTCGCTCAGCCTGGAGCGCCGTCTCATACGCCACCCGCGCCTGTTCAAGCGCTTTCTCGGCATTTTCCATCGCCAGCCGCGCAGTGATCTCCCGCGCACGCTGCTCGCCAGTCAGCGGTTCGGATCGCGCCTGGTTTTCATCGCGAATGCGGGCGTACTCGGTCTGACGGTCGCGCAGCAGATTAGCGGCCTGTTCCATCTGCAATCGCAGCGTCGTCTTTTCGAGCGACAAGCGATCGCGGATCGCCTGGAGATCCGCCTCCGCCTGGCGCAATTCAGCCCGCAGCGCGCGCACTTCCGCCGGATTCGATCCCGCCTCCAGCCGTGCGAGTGCGGCACGCGCCGCCTCAAGCCGCGCCCGCGCCGCTGCTACGGCGCTCGGCGTCACGGCGCCGCTCACTTCGCGCAATCGCGCCTGAGCGCGCGCCAGGTTCGCCTGCGCGCGTTGAATGTCGACAGGCGTGGCTGTGCTCGTCAGCAAGTCATAACTGGACTGCGCCGCCGATAGAGCGGCGCGCGCCTGAGCGATGCGCAGCTCCAGTTCGCTCGTATCCAGGCGCACAAGCGGATCGCCAGCCCTGACCGCATCACCTTCGCGCACCAACACCTCACGCACAATTCCGCCCATGTCAAAACGCAGGTCGACATGACTGGCGGGCGCCACGATTCCGTTTGCAACAATCGGTTGCGTCGCCAGGGCGGCAACCTGTGGCAGCGGTGCGCTCTCCGTTGACGCTTCCGCCGTCGATGGCGCCGCAGCCCGAGTGTATGCAATCAGTGCGCCGCCTATCAGGAGAATGACTGCCAGCGCTCCGGCGGCAATTCTGGGCACAGGAAACGACATGTTCCACCTCCCTCTGGTGAACCAGAGATGTAGCTTCAATCCGACGTCGATGTCCCTATTCGATTCGGGCGAATGCCCCCG
>JANWXL010000297.1 GCA_025055265.1 Roseiflexus sp. | reverse complement strand
CCGCCAGAGTCGCACTGCAGTGCGGGCAACGGCGCGCGCGCGGTGAAACGTCGCGGTGGCAGCGTCCGCAGGCGTAGCGCACCGGCTCGCGCGGCGCCACGACGACCTTTGGCAGCGAGACGAGCGGTACGCCATTTGGTTGTTCGTGATACGCCGGTTGATCGGGCAGTGACGACAGAGATCGCACCGGCATGCCTAGCGCTGCTGCAATCTGAAGGGCAAGCGCATCGACCGATGGCAATTCATCGCGGGTCAGGCGCAGCACTGGTACACCGGCGCCGATCAGCGCAGCATCGACAAACGCTGCGAGTCGGGCTGCGCCTGGTTGCGCTATGAGCACCGCCAGGCGCGGCGCAGTTGTCTGCGCATCGCACAGAACAAAATCGAGCACAATCTCGCGGATGCGTTCCTGGTAGCGCTCCGGTTGTGCGGTGCGCGGTTCGACGTGCAGGATGTTGGTCAGACGCACATGGGGCAGCACGGCGAGGTCATTGGGCGCAGCGGCGTTGAGCGCCGCAAATAGCACACGATGGTCGCCCGTCAAAAGATGCGCAGTCCGGGCATACGGCAGACGCGGCAGAAACTCCGGTTCGCGCAATGCGGGCTGTGACGGATCAGGCGCACGCGGGATCGCCGTCCTGCCAGACGCTACAGCGCGCCTCCGTGGACGCATCGCCGCCAGCGCCACCACGAACCCGGCAACCACCAGAAGCGCCGCAATCGTGGCAACAATCGCAATGATCGACTCCATAGCATCATCCTTTCCAGCCAACAGATCATCAACCCCTAACCCCTAACCCTTAACCCCTAACCCCCTTACTCCAAACAACGCTCCTCGCCATGCATTCCCGCACGTATCGCTCTGCCTGTCAGCGAACCGTAATCTGCGTGGTATACTACAGAGCGCATTTCGTTGAAGCGTGTAGCGACCGAAAGTGATGGCGCACGCCTGATGCGCAGGCACGCGCCCTATGCAATGTGACTGGAGCAGAACGTGGATATGAGCCGCATAACTGGCGCGCCGGTGATGGAGTTTCACGTCGCCCGCAGCGCGCGTGACCGCTACCACTTCGATGAGTCGTTGTTCCAGTTCAGCGGCAACGTGATCTTCGCTAACTTTCATGCTGCGCGCGTCTTCGCGCAGAAGATGAACCAGAAGCGCGATCTGGCGCGATTCCCGGAGCAGGCGGTGCGCGCCGGGCAGATCAGCGCCATGGGGCTAATCGACGAAATCCTGCACTACGTCGCTGCCACATATCGCAAACGCACCCGCGAACGGATGCTCGCCGACGCGCTTGCCTGGCTCAATGAGCGCCTGGGAGCGGAAAAGGTCGAGGCGGCGCTGCGTGCGTTCTGCGACGCTTTTCCGCCGCTTGCCGTCTATCGCCGTGAACAGACCATCGATGCGTACCTGGAGAGCGAAACAGGCGGCATGCCGCACCGCGAAGTTGCGCTTGAAGAGATGCTCATGCTCTGGCTGGAAAACATGAATCCGGCCTTCAATCCATTCCTCGAGTTGTTCGACGATGCACACCTCGAGCACGACACCGTTTATCTCAAGATCATCGACGAACTCGACCGCTTCTTCGCCACACAACCGCCGCCAGCCGCCGTCCTGCCAGGCGTCGCCAGCCGCACGCTGATCGAACTGCTGCGCGCGCCAGCGCTGGCATCACCGTACTCACTCGAAGGCCAGCTCAACTACATCCTCGAACACTGGGCTGGCTTCCTCGACCGATCCTTCCTCTATCGCCTGCTCAGCAGCCTGGACGTGATCAAGGAAGAGGAGCGGGCGCGCTTTGGCGCCGGCGGCGGCGACCTGACCGGCGCCTATGTTCCGGTTGCCGATTATCGCTACCTGGAAGCGGAACCCGAGCGCTACACGCCCGACCGCGAGTGGATGCCGCGGCTGGTGCTGCTGGCAAAGAACACTTTCGTCTGGCTCGATCAACTGAGCAAGTGGTATGGTCGCCCGATCAAGACGCTCGACCAGATCCCGGATGAGGAACTCGACACCATGGCGCGGCGCGGGTTCACCGGTCTGTGGCTGATTGGCCTGTGGGAGCGCAGTGAAGCGTCGAAGCGCATCAAGCAGATCATGGGCAACCCTGATGCAGTCGCATCGGCGTATTCGCTCTACGACTACCAGATTGCTGCGGCGCTCGGCGGTCAACCGGCGCTCGAGAATCTGCGCGCGCGCGCCTGGCAGCGCGGCATTCGCCTCTCCGCCGATATGGTGCCCAATCACGTCGGCATCGATGGGCGCTGGGTGATTGAACACCCCGACTGGTTCATTCAGCTTCCGTATCCGCCTTTCCCATCGTACACCTTCAACGGTCCCGACCTGTCGAGCGACGCGCGGGTGGGCATCTTCATTGAAGACCATTACTACAACCGCACGGATGCCGCCGTCGTCTTCAAACGCCTCGATCGCTGGACGGGCGAAGCGCGCTATATTTATCACGGGAATGACGGCACCAGCATGCCGTGGAACGACACTGCACAACTGAACTACCTCAAGCCCGAGGTGCGCGAGGCGGTCATTCAAACCATTCTGCACGTGGCGCGGCAATTTCCGATCATTCGCTTCGACGCGGCGATGACCCTGACGAAGCGCCACTACCACCGCCTCTGGTTCCCCGAACCCGGAACTGGCGGCGATATTCCGTCGCGCGCCGGACACGGCATGACCCGCGCACAGTTTGATGCCGCCATGCCGGAAGAGTTCTGGCGCGAAGTCGTGGATCGCTGCGCTGTCGAAGCGCCCGACACGCTTCTCCTGGCGGAAGCCTTCTGGCTGATGGAAGGATACTTCGTGCGCACTCTGGGCATGCACCGCGTCTACAATAGCGCCTTCATGGTCTGTCTGCGCGATGAGGAAAACGCCAAGTATCGCCAGATTATGAAGAATGTGCTCGAGTTCGATCCCGAAGTGTTGCGGCGCTTCGTCAATTTTATGAACAACCCCGATGAGCGCACCGCGGTTGACCAGTTTGGCAAAGGCGACAAGTACTTCGGCGTCTGCACGATGCTGGTCACGATGCCGGGGCTGCCGATGTTCGGGCACGGTCAGATCGAAGGGTTTGCCGAGAAGTATGGCATGGAGTATTATCGCGCCTACTGGGACGAGAAACCCGATGAGTGGCTGATCGCCCGGCATGAGCGCGAAATCTTTCCCCTGCTCCACCGGCGTTACCTCTTTGCCGGCACCGACAACTTCCTGCTGTACGACTTCTATACGCCTGATGGTCACGTGAACGAGGACGTGTTCGCCTATTCGAACCGCTACGGCGATGAACGCGCGCTGGTGGTCTACCACAATCGCTATGCTCACGCGAGCGGATGGGTGCGCCTCTCAGCGGCGTTCATGGCGCGCACCGGCAGAGGCGATGAGCGTGCGCTCGTGCAGCGCACCCTCGCCGAAGGGCTGGCGCTTCGCGCTGGCGACAACAACTACACTATCTTCCGCGATCATTGCAGCGGTCTGGAATACATCCGCCACAGCCGCGATCTGGCGGAGCGCGGATTGTATGTCGAACTCGGTCCTTACGGCTACCACGTGTTCCTTGATTTCCGCGAAGTCACGGAGTACCCAGACGGACGCTACGGTCAGATTACTGCCTACCTTGGCGGACGCGGCGTGCCAAGCATCGACATTGCACTCCGCGAGATGTTCCTCCAGCCGGTGCTGACCCCCTTCCGCGAATTGGTCAGCGCCGTGATGCTGCGCAGGCTGGCGGACTGGGCTGATCAACGCGCTGTGCGGAACGGCGCCCTGCCAGCGTTCGATGGCAAAGAAGATGTCAGCGACAGCATGCTCGAAGGACCTGACGCAGCGGATGAGCCGACGCCAGAGGAATTAGAGGCGCTCGCGCGACGTCATGCAACTATCGAGGGCGCATCTCCATCCGCCAATGCGCAGCCTGTCGCTCAACCGGATGACCTTCTGGCGATCGAACAGTTCGAGCAACAGCTACGCGTCTTCCTGACGGAATTTGCCGCCTTCAGCGGTGGAGTCGCCGATGCCGAGAGCATCGTTGTCGATGTGCGCCGCCGTCTTGAGACAGTCATTGATCTATTGGTGTGCGCCAATGCGCACCAGGCGCAGCAGATTGGTGCGCCGCTGGCGGAAGACCCATCCCGCTGGGGAACCGCTGTCGCCTGGACAGTCCTGCATCGCCTGGGGCTGGTGTTCAGCAGCCACGATGTGGCAGGACAGAGCCGCAGCCTGATCGATGAATACCTGCTGGGACGTGCGCTTCAGACGGCGCTGACCGAGTTCGGCTACAGCGACGACATTGCAGCAGACGCAGTAATGCTGGTCAAGGCGCTGACAGCGCATCAACGCTGGCACGAACACTACGCTGGCAACGGACGTGCGCTGGCAGCGGCGCTGATGTCGGACGGCGATGTTCAATCATTCACGCGAGTCAATCGGTTCCAGGGAATCTTGTGGTTCAACAAGGAACGCTTCGAACGTCTCCTGCGCTGGCTGGAACTGATCGCCGCCGTCGCCTTGCAGGTAGAAGCGACGCCTGATGCCGACACGATCCGCGCCAACTGCGCTCGCCTGGTTGAGTCGCTGACTGAAGCCGCAGAACAGAGCGGCTACCGCGTCGAACAGTTGCTGGCGGCGCCCCGAAGCGAGGAGACCCTGACAGATACAGGAGCAGTATGATGCGTGCAATTCGTGTTCACGAATATGGCGGACCAGAGGTGCTGCGTCTGGACGATATTCCCGTACCGGAACCCGGACCGGGCGAGGCGCGGGTGAAGATCGCAGCAGCGGGGGTCAACTTTATCGACATTTACCACCGCAGTGGACAGTACAAAGGCGCCCTGCCCATGACCCTCGGCATGGAAGCTGCCGGGATTGTGGACGCCGTCGGTCCCGACGTCAACGACGTGCACGTTGGCGACCGGGTCGTTTACGCTATGCGGCAGGGCGCATATGCTGAGTATGCAATCGTCCCGGCAGTGATGCTGGCGCCGGTCCCCGAAGGGATCGACCTGCATCAGGCGGCGGCGGTGATGTTGCAGGGGATGACGGCGCACTACCTGGCATACAGCACCTACCCGCTGCGCCAGGGTGACGTGGCGCTGATCCATGCTGCGGCTGGCGGCGTCGGGCTGCTGCTGGTGCAGATCGCCAAACGCTGCGGCGCGCGGGTGATCGGCACTGTGTCAACCGAAGAAAAGGCGGAACTGGCGCGCGCCGCCGGCGCCGACGACATCATCCTCTACACTCAGGAAGACTTCAGCACAGCAGTGCGTCGCCTGACCGACGGCGCTGGCGTTCACGTCGTGTACGACTCCGTCGGAAAAACGACGTTTGAGGGAAGCCTGAACTGTCTGCGACCGCGCGGCTACATGGTGCTGTTCGGGCAGTCGAGCGGCGCCGTGCCGCCATTCGATCCGCAGGTGCTGAACGCAAAGGGATCGCTCTTTCTGACGCGCCCCTCGCTGGCGCACTATCTGCTGACGCGCGACGAGTTGCTATGGCGCGCTGGCGATCTCTTCACGTGGATGGCGGCGGGCGAACTGAAGGTGCGGATCGACTCGACCTACCCGCTGGAGCAGGCGGCGGAAGCGCATCGCGCCCTGGCGAGCCGCGCCACGAGCGGCAAGTTGCTGCTGCTGCCGTGATACCTTGGATCCGTCTCGTCCGCATCCGACAGTATGAACACAGCATAAACATTTCACTATCCGCTGCGCGCCCGCCGCCGCACGCGACAGCGGCGCCGCCGTCACTCCTCCGCCGCCACGCGCCAGGGGATCTGGTAATAGTCCAGCGCTCGGGCCAGCCCTGATCCGGGCGGGTGGTCGGCTGGAAACACCAGCTCCGGGCGCGGCGCCGCCGGGTTCTCGCGCACCGCGCGCACGGCGGCGAGCGCGGCTTTGTGGACGGCCATATAGTCCTCCCAGCGCCGCTTCTGGCCCGTATTGAGGCGGTACTCAGGGGGCAGGTCCGCCTCCACCAGCACTCCCGCATCGCTGAGCATAAACGCACGGTCCCGTCTGAGATTGTCCGGGTCGCGGTCGAGGAACCAGCGCCCTCCCAGGCGTTCCGTGGCCGCGCGCGCGACCGCCAGCACACGGTTGAGGCGCGGCGTGTGCACCCGCGCCAGCGCCCGATTGTCGAAGCGTTTGTCAGAGTCGTACGCCTCATCAATCATCCCGTCCACCCAGGGACACCAGATGTCGGAGTAGAGCTCAAAGGCCACCTCGATCCGGAT
>JANWXL010000292.1 GCA_025055265.1 Roseiflexus sp. | reverse complement strand
GAACCTGCGCGACGATGTTCAGCATTCCAGGAACGAACCGCCGGGCGCAGGGGCGTGCAGCGCCGCCAACTGGCGTTGAATGAACGCCTGAAGCTCCGCCGCAGTCGCTTCTTCCAGCGAGGGAACGGGCGCGTTGGGTGGGAGCGCCGTAAGGGCGCGAAGCAGTCTCTGGTAGACGCGGCGGGCATCGGCGCTGCGACCGGTGCGATGCAGGATGCTGGCCATAGCCAGAGACGCGAGGTGAAGCGTGTGGTCGAGGTAGAGGGCGCGTCGGTAAGCGGCGAGCGCCTCCTCGAGGCGCCCCTGTTGTTCCAGGATCTGTCCGGTGAGCAGGTGCGCCTCTGCGTGTAGCGGTTGCTGTTCGGTCACTGTGGCGCACAGGCGCAGTGCCGTTTCCAGATCGCCGCGATCGGCAGCCTGACGTGCCGCTGTATACCTGTCTGGCATATCGTCGCTGGCGTTTGTCTCGCGCTCTGAAGCATCAGGAGTGCAGGCTGACAACATTGCGACTGGAGCGGTCAGCAAAAGCGGAGGTGCGCCAGCCTGTACAGTTGTAGCGTCGGAGCACGGTGCGCCACGCTCCCGCTGACGCCCGGGCGCGTGCGGAAGAGCGATCGTCTCATCGAAGAGTGGCGCTGTCAACGGCTTGCGGTAGATCACTGTTCCGGGGAAATTGACGACCTCAAAGCCAGCAAAGAAGTCGGAACGCGCCTCGGCGTGCCCGACGATCAACCAGCCGCCGGGGGTGAGGGCGCGATACAATCGGCGCACTACCGCGCGAATCGTGTCGTCGTCGAAATAGATCAGCACATTCCGGCAGAGAATGACGTCCTGCATGGTGGTGCCGTTCATCACTGCGGGATATTCGTCTTCAACCAGATTCAATCGGGCAAACAGCACCTGACAGCGAAGATCAGGGCGGATCCGCCAGCGCGCTTCTCCAACTTGCTCGAAGTGGCGATCACGCACCGACAGGTCTGTTTCGCGGAATGACCAGGCGCCGTACACGCCTGCGCGCGCCCGATCTAGAAATGTCGTGTTAATATCAGTCGCCAGAATAGTGATCTGCCAGGACGCCGGATCAGGAAGGACCTCATGGAGCAGGATCGCCAGCGAGTACGGCTCTTCGCCCGTGGCGCAACCGGCGCTCCAGAAACGCAACGACCGGATCGCAGCGCGTCGGGCGATCAGGTCAGGAAGAATGCCATCCCGCAGTGCGGCAAACTGCGCCGCACTGCGAAAAAAATAGGTTTCACCGACTGTCACGCCCTCAATGATCGTGTGCAACACTCGCTCGTCGCTACTGGCGGCGGCGTAGAGCGTTTCGAGCGAGGCGTGCCCGGTGGCGGACAGAATCATGGACAGATTGTGGTAGAGATCACCCTGCCGGTGATCGGGGAAATAGATGCCGCTGCGCGCCAGCAGCAGATCACGGAATCGCCGGAAGAGATCGTCGCTGAATAGCGGCTTCATACGGTCACCAGCGCCAGAATGTACGGTGCGATCTGATCGAGCGCCGCGACGTGCGCAACGGCGCCAGCCTCTATAGCGCTGCGCGGCATGCCGTAGACCACGCAACTCGCCTCATCCTGGGCGATCGTCATCGCGCCTCGGTCGCGCAGTTCCCGCAGACCGCGCGCACCATCGTCACCCATGCCGGTCAGAATGACGCCGATCGCGCGTGCGCCATATACCCGCGCCACCGACTGAAACAGCAGATCGGCTGAGGGGCAGTAGCGATCATCGGGATGCGCCGGACGCAGGGCGATCAGTCCGCGCCCCTCCGCCAGCAGATGAAAACCGTCTGGCGGGAGATATACATGTCCAGGCGACAACCGTTCGCCGTGAACGGCAATCTGCACCGGCAGCGGCGTTGTTCGCTGAAGCCAGTCCTGCAGCGCAGGAGTAAAATCGCGCGCAATATGCTGCACCAGCAGCACCGGCAGCGGAAAGTGCGCCCCCAGCCCGCTGAGAATCGTCTGGATTGCTGCCGGTCCGCCGGTCGATGCCGCAATCGCCAGCGCCTGCGCGCTGCCGGATGTGAACGCTGGCATCGCCGGAGACGTCCGGTCGGGTGGCGACGCCGGGCGCATGCGCGGCGTGAAGCGAGTGACCACCCGCACCCCCGCCATGATCCGCAGCGTTCTGAGAAATGTCTCGCTGTCGGCGGGGTCGGCATGGCGCCCGCCGGGCTTGCGAATGACAGTCAGGGCGCCCGCCGCCAGCGCGTCTATTGACTTCTTCTCGCTTGCGCTGGCGCTGATCAGGACAATCGGCGTCGGACAGCGGCGCATAATTTCGCGCGTCGCTTCGTAACCGTCCATCACCGGGAGATGGATGTCCATGGCAATGACATCCGGTCGCAGGCGCAGCGTTTCCTGCACCGCCTGTCGCCCGTTGCCCGCGATGCCGACTACGATGAACGCGCCGCTCGCATTGAGCAAACGGACCAGCAACTCGCGCTGGCTGAGCGAGTCTTCCACCACCAGCACACGGATTGGCGACGCCGCACTGCTCACGCCACCATCCTTCGCAGTTCAGCAACGTTGAAGACCGGAAAGGAACGGTGATCCAGTGAGACGACGCCGGAAAAGAATTTGCCAGCATACGACGTGTCCAGCGTATGGACGCCGCTGGACGAGAGGTGCGCCAGGCCGTACACCTCATCAACCAGCAATCCCAGCGCGGGAACGTCAGCAGCGTCTGCTCCAGCATTGACAATGATGATCTGATTGGTGAGATCATAGTGTGACGTTTCACCAACCAGTCGCCGTCCATCGATGACCGGCAGGTGGCGTCCATTGAGGTTGAGCAGACCACATATCTCCGGTTTGCTATCAGGCAGGATCGTTAGCGCCGGGAGACGCACGACGCGCAGCGTCGCTTCAAGCGGCAGGGCATAATCCTGCACGCCAATGCGACAGATGACCAGCGTCTGCAAAGCAGAAGTTGAGAATGGCGCGTGCTTCATAAGCATTGACTACATATGGAAGCGCAAGATTAACTGCCCTGCCTGCTGCTGTACAGTGAATGCAGTATTGCCTCCCAGTTCCTGCAACCCGCGTTTGAGCTGTGAAAGATACTCCGTATCGCGCTGCAGGCTGTCGGCGCAGCAGATCACCTCAATCTCCTGTCGTCCATGGTGGTGCGAGATCAGACGAAACAGAAAATCAGCGTTCCAGTGGTGTTCAAGCGCAGCACGCGCAACCTCGCTGACGATCGCCGTCATACGTGCCTGCGCGGTCAGGCAAAAGCCTGCCTGGCGCGCCATCTGCCGCACATTCTGGCGAACGAGCACGACATCGTACCCTGATCCAACACGGACACTCCGTGCCTCAGAAAGCATCGAACGCATCATATCGCCCTCACGTTTGCTGCAACACGCCGAGGGCGCGCAGCGACTCGATCAGATTCTGTTCGGCAAACTCGTCTTTGGGGATATAATCATCAGCGCCAGACTCGAGACCGGTCTGCGTGCTGCGGGCATCATCGCGGTGTGTCAGCATAATCACCGGCACGGCAGCAGTGTCGCGCTCCTCTTTCAAACGCTGGCAGAGTGTGTATCCATCCATGCCGGGCAGGTCTACATCGAGGACAATTGCGTCTGGGAGACGAGCAC
Source organism: Roseiflexus sp. (assembly GCA_025055265.1). GTDB lineage: Bacteria > Chloroflexota > Chloroflexia > Chloroflexales > Roseiflexaceae > Roseiflexus. The sequence continues at coordinate 7,169 of JANWXL010000292.1, read as the reverse complement.
GTGCGCGTTCCAGCCCTTCAACGCCGTCGTGCGCGACGTCGACGCACGCGCCGCGGCGCTGGAGTTCGAGCCGGAAACGCAACGCCTGCGTGCGACTGTCTTCCACCAGCAGAACATATGGCGCCATATGCTGTGCCTCCTTAGATCAAGCGAGCGATGGTATCGAGCAGGGTTTGCTGATCAAAGGCGCGCTTGACGATATAGGCGTCCGCGCCGACAGCGACTCCACGTTCACGGTGTTCCGGCGCATCGAGCGACGTCACCAGTACGATGGGCAGGTGCTTGAAGCGCTCGCTTGCGCGCAGTTTCTCAGTCAGTTCGAATCCGTTCAGTCGTGGCATATCGACGTCGCTGATCACCAGATCGCACCCGCCATTCGCAGCCAGACGCTGCACTAGGTCCAGCGCCTCCGCACCGTCGGTCGCCAGATGCACCTGGTACCCTGCCGCTTCGAGGATGTTCTTTTCCAGCATCCGGGTCGTCAGGGAGTCATCGACGACGACGATCTGCGGTGTGCGCTGCTGCACGCTGATCTCCGGCTGCGCTGGCATGACCGTGCGCTGCGCCCCGGACGCAGCCCGCACAATGTCAACCGTATCCAGGATCGGCGCCACAGTCCCGTCTGGAAGGATCGCCGCAGCCGCAACAAATTGCACGCGCTTCAACGGAAACGGTAGACGGTGAACAACCAGCTCCTGTTCGCCTGCCACCGCGTCAACCACGCACGCGATCAGGCGTTCCGCGCCGCTGCCCAACACCAGCGCCTGACGTCGCATCACGCCGTCAGCGAACAGCGCCGTCCCGCCGCTGGCGCCAAGCAGGTCTGCCAGATGCACCAGCATCACCGGTCGTTCATCAACGAAAACGACCGTTCGCCCTTCCAGCATGCGCACATCGCCGGGCGTCACCGAAATAATGCGCTGGATCGACTCGAGCGGTATGGCGCAGATCTGGCTGCCTAGCCGAGTCAGCAACCCGTGCGAACTGGTCAGCGACACCGGCAGATTCAGCACAAACCGGCACCCTTCGCCAGGGGCGCTCTGCACCTGAATACGCCCCTGCATGCGCTCAATATGCGAATGCACAATGTCCAGCCCGACGCCGCGCCCTGAGAGATGACTGACACTGGTGCGCGTCGAAAAGCCTGGCAGGAAAATGAGATGATGAATATCCGCCGGACTCAGGCGCTCCAGATCGGTCGCGGTCAGCAGTCCCAATTCCAGAGCGCGACGCCGAATCGCCTCATCGTCCAGCCCGGCGCCATCGTCTGCTACTTCGATGGTCAGCCAGTCGCCCTCGACAGCGGCGGTCAGGCGCACCTGCCCGCGTTCCGGTTTGCCGCGACGCTGGCGCGTTGCTGCGTCCTCTATGCCGTGATCGATGGCATTGCGCAGCAGATGGGTCAGCACATCACGCAGCAGCTCAAGCACCTGCCGATCGGCTTCGGCGTTGCCATCATCGAGCAGCAGATCAACCGGTTTGCCGGCGCTCCGGCTGACATCGCGCGCAACCAGGCGCAACGACTGAAAGATGGTGTGCAGCGGCAGCATGCGAGTGCGCCGGACGCGGGTGTGCAGGCGATCCGTTACTGCGCTGAGCATTGACTGATCGGCATTCAGATCGCGCACAAATGCTGTCATGCGCTGCTCAATGGTCTCGATCAGGTCTGCCGCCTGGATCAGCGCATCCGTCAGCGCACGCGCTTCTCGTCCATCAAGCGCCGCAGACGTTGAGCGCGGATCGAGCAGCGAATCGATGTGAGGTGATCCGTTGTTCCGCGCCTGAGCGCGAATGGCAAGCGGGCGAACCTGACGCCAGAGACGCTTCCAGCGCGTCGACAGACTGACGATCTCCTGCACCTGACGCAGTCGGTCACGAATGCGCATAGTGCTGGTTAGTAATTCGCCGACGTCGTTGAGCAAGGTGTCGAGCACATCAATCGCCAGTCGAACCGTCGTCACGTCTCCGCTGCCGGATGGCGGCGCGCCGTCGCCTGATGCGCTGCGCAACGATGCGGACGGCGAAGAAGCGCCTGATGCGGTGGGGGGTGCATCGGCGTCATGAGCAGCGCTGCGCTCCGGCGACGCCGCCACTGCTGATGGCACTGACAGTGCAGCGCGCAACTGGCGCGCCGTCGTGTCAACCAGCGCTTCGTCGGATGGTTGACCGACAGTTGCCTGATCGACCAGTTGCCCGATGACATCCAGCGCCGCATAGATGGGATCGCAGAACGCTGGCGTGATAAACGCCTGCTGTTGCCGGAGCGCGGCAAACAGGTCCTCAATCGCGTGGGCAATCCGCTCGACGCCGGGCAATCCGGCGGCGCGAGCGCCTCCTTTCAGGCTGTGCGCTGCGCGGAAGAGGCGGTCGAGCATCTCACGAGCGTCGGGATGATCGGGATGCTGCTCCAATTCGAGCAGTAACGACGCGATTGCAGTGCGATGCTCCGCCTGTTCTTCGCAAAACGCGGCGAAGACCTGCGCCATGATGTCATCGTCAGTCGCCATATCGTTGCACCTGCCTGCTATAGCCGATACCGGGCAATTGCCTTCTGCAGCGACTGCGCGAGCGTGTGCAGGTCCTGCGCTGCGCGTTCCGCCTGCCGCGTGCTTGCCAGCGCCTGGGTCGTCGCCTGCTGAATCGCGGTCATCGCCTGAGCGATCTGATCCATGCCTGCGGTTTGTTGTTGAGCTGCAGCAGCCATCTGCACATTCGCCTGCGCGCCGCTTTCAACTTCGCCGGACATCTGATGAATCACCTGCCCGGCGCGGGTCGCCAGAGCAACACCCCGCTCAACGCCCTTCGTCCCTTCTTCCGTCACCATCACCGCAGCGTTGGTGGCGCGCTGAATCTCGCTCAGAATCTCGCGCACCTGGACGGTTGCCGCTTTCGAGCGTTCCGCCAGGTCGCGCACGTGTTGCGCGACGACGGCGAAACTTTTGCCCTGCTCGCCAGCGCGCGCCGCCTCGATGGCTGCATTCAGCGCCAGCAGATTGGATTGATCCGCCAGTTCGGCAACGGTGGTGGTAATCGCGCCGATAGCCTGAGTCTGCTCTGCCAGAGAGAGGATTGTCTGCGCAATGCTTTCGACGCGCCCACGAATCTGTCCCATCCCGCTAATCGTCTCCTCTACCGCTTTTGCGCCCTGACGCGCCATCTGAAGCGCCGTCTGACTGTCCTGTGCTACCTGCGCTGCCTGGCGGGCCGTCTGCAGCGCGATCGCCTTGACTTCTTCGACGGTGGTTGAGGTTTGCGTAATTGCAGCCGATTGTTCGGTTGCCGATGCCGCCTGTTGCGTGGTGGCAGCAAGAATTTCGGCGGCTGCTGAGGCGATGGCGGCGTTCGCCTGCTGAATCTGGTGCGTCATGGCGTGCAGACTGGCGACCATAGCGTTCAACCCTTCGCCCAACTGTCCGAGCGCCCCATTCTGACGCACCTCCAGGCGCTGCGAGAGATCGCCGTCGGCGATGCGCCGGGTGAACGCCAGGTACTCGGCGACTGTTTCTTCCAGCATCCGGCGGCTTTCGATCTCCGCCTGACGCAGTTTCGCCTCGGCTTCGCGCGCCTCGGCTTCTGCGGCGCGGCTGGCGCGCAGACTGGCGACCATCTGGTTGTAGGCGGCGGCAAGCGTTCCAATTTCATCGCCTGATGTTACTTCGACGTTACGCGACAGATCGCCGCGAGCGATAGCATTCGTCGCCTCGGTCAGTCGTCCGAGGCTGCGGGCGATCAGGGTTGAGAGGGCAAAACCGATGACGCCCGAAATCGCCAGGGTAAAAATGAGCAGGCTGGTAATCGTGTTGCGCGCGTTGTGATAGGCTTCCTGGACTGCACCCGTCGCCTCAAGCGCCTGACGATTGTTTTCCTGTTCAAGCGCAGTCGTGTCCTGACTCAACTGATCGAAGAGCGGCTTGAGACCATTGAAGGAGATCAGCGCAGATTGCGGGTTATCAATGGTGAAGACGCCTTTGTTGATCTCTTCTACATAGGCGGTCCAGTTTTCACGAATACGCGTATGAAGATCACGTTCGATGTCGGTGACGATATGGGTTTCGTACTTCTGCAACAGTACGTCCATCTCAGATTCGAGTTCACGCCGTTCGACGTTGGTGCGGGTCAACTGTTCAGGGCGCGGATCGGCGATGCGCACCGCCGCCAGGCTGCGATGACGGGTGACGATGCGGCGCATATCACTGGAGATGTGCATTGCAGGAACGATGTTATTACTCAAGTGCTGGGCGCGATGGTTCATCTGTTCCATCTGATAGAGCGCAATTACGCCCAGTACGATCATCAGCAGCAGAGTCAGCCCAGAGGCGCCGAGGAGTTTGAGGCGGATGGAGAGTTTCATGGCATCCTCGCTCAACACACGAGTTCACACGCCCGTTACCCCGTTATGCGGCGCATAACGGGGAAGCAGGACGGTATGTGCACTGTCAGGCGACAGCTTTGTGTTCAATGATCAGACGCGGATCGACGAGCAACGCGGCCGGATCAATCACGAGGGACAGGTCCCGGTCCACACCGCGAACCCAGGAAATAGAGGAGTTTGATGTCGTTACCGGCAATGGACTCAAATCGAGCGCATCGGTTGTCATCCCCAGGATGCTGTCTGCCAGCAACACCAGTTCATTTCCCCTGTCCTGAACCAGGATCAAGAACGATCCCGGAGTGGGAGGGGTAACGGGAAGGTCGAGCAGCGGACGCAGATCAAGGCATGTCAGCAATCGACCATGCATGTTGACCAGGCCGACAATGAACGATGGAACGCCGAAGAGCGGCGTATATGCCCTGAGCGGTTGAATCTCTCGCGCACAGTGTGCTGGCAGAGCGTAGCGTTCGTCGCCGAGGCGGAAACGGATCATAAGATCGCCGCTGGCGGCGACATTGGTGACGTCCTGCGTCGCCAGTGCGCGAGCGCGCTCTTTCAGAAGAGCGCGCAGTTCGGGATGTGACTGAAAGGTGCGAAGGTTGTGTGCGTCCATGGTAACATGCGCCTCGTTGCTTTCCCTGCCAGCGCTGGCAGGTTTTCTCGATGTGAAGAGTCTACCGCAAAGATGATACACGTGGACGTACAGTTTGATCACGAAATGTGATCAGTGCCGCAACCGCTGGTTAACGCGGATTACAGCGCTCAATGGTCAACGGATGTTTCCAATCTGTAGCGAAGGATTTTCAGGCAAATGAGTTCTGGAGGTGTACGATAAGGAATGCGAGGGACCAATGGCGGCGACGGGTGCAGCGCAGCACATTCCCCCTCGCGCTCAGGAGGTGAACCATGAGAGCGCGAGTCCACTTCGACCGTGATCTGGCAACCCTGACCGGGGAACTCCAGCAACTGGGCAACATGGTCGTTCACGCGGTTCAGGAGGCGTTCAAGGCTCTGCAGGAGCGCGATATCTGCCGGGCGCAGCGTGTGATCGAGGATGATCGGAACATCAATCAGGCTGAACGCGACATTGAAGCTCATGCGTTGCGCCTGATCGCCACGCAGCAACCGGTTGCATCCGATATGCGGCAATTGATCGTCGCTATCGAGATGGCTGGTGAGCTTGAACGCGTTGCGGATTATGCCAAGGGCATTGCGCGGATGGCGCTGCGCGACGCGCCTTCGCCGCCGCCTGCGCTGCCCGCTGATATGGAGCGGATGGCGCACCGGGCGATTACCATGCTCCAAAAGGCGCTCGACGCCTTTATTGGCCGAAACAGTGTGTCAGCCGAAACGCTCGCGGCGGACGATGACGAGGTTGATGCGCTGTACGAACGGGTGGAGGAGACGCTGACGCGCCAGATGATTGAACCTGAGACCGCGCAGTGGTTTGCCGGATTGCTGTTTGCGGCGCATTATCTCGAGCGGGTGGCCGACCGTGCGACCAACATCGGCGAACGGGTGGTGTATCTCGTCCAGGCGCGCGTGGTGGAGTTGAATCCGTGAGAGAGGCGTGAGGCGAGGGGCAAGAGTCAAGAGGAGGACGGGATGAGGCGAGGGGAGGGCAGGACAAGGTTCTCCCAATCACTCATCACTTGTCACCTGTCACTCGTCTCGCCTCCCACCGCGCCAGACGGCTCAGGATCATCCGGCGCACGTTTTGCCTCCCGGGCTTCCGGTTTTGGCGGCGGAGCATTGATCCGGTTCATAGCGGTTACGATGCCCTCACGCAGCACCAGTTCCAGCGCATCCGCCGCCCGCTGAATGACGTCCGGCAACTGCGCCTCTTCCTCGGGAGTGAACCTCGTCAGCACATAATTTGCCAGATCCCACGCGGCTGGCGGACGGTCAATGCCAATCCGCAACCGCGGAAAGACCTGTGAGCCAAGCAGCGTGACAATCGACCGCATGCCATTGTGCGTGCCGGCGCTGCCGCGTTCGCGCAGGCGCAACACGCCAAACGGCAGATCGACATCGTCGTACACCACCAGCAATTCGGTCGCCGGATCGATCTTGTACCACTGGCGCAACCCGACCACGGCCTGTCCGCTGAGGTTCATGTATGTCTGAGGGAGGGCAAGCGCCACGCGCTGACTGGCGATCTCTCCTTCTGCAACCCGTGCATTGGCGCGTTTGTGCGTGAACTCGAGGCGGTGTCGATCCGCCAGTTCGGTCACTACACGAAACCCGATATTGTGGCGCGTCCGGGCATAGGTCTCACCTGGATTGCCAAGGCCAACGATCAGCCACACACATTTGCTCCTCTAACGCATCTCTCGAATGAAGCCGACGCAAAGGCGCACAATCTTACAATCGCTCAAATCTTTCAAAGAAGCTCGCACAAAGGCGCAGAGGCACGAAGACTCTGCGCCTGAGTCCAATTTGAGACATTAACGCAGTACGACCTGCGTGGAAACCTGCGCTGCCATGTCGCACATTCTTTGAGCAGCGGGCTAACGGAGTTTGAGCAAATAATTCGGTATCGCCCGGTCCAGCCCGCGAAGGCGGGCTTCGCAACCGCAGCCCGCGACTTTAGGCGTCGGGCGAGCTCAGAGAACGCGCAACCCGTCGCCATTCGTTCCCATTCGCTTATTCGCTTCCCCATTCGCTGACCGCGCCTGGATATGCCACAAACGGACGGGAATGTACGTCTTATCAATGTCTGACGTAGAAAGGTCAAGGTGATAGCATGTCACACGCGATAGCACCGACCACAGCGCGCGAGCGGATCGATCTGCTC
>JANWXL010000277.1 GCA_025055265.1 Roseiflexus sp. | reverse complement strand
AGCAAAACACTAGCAAAAACTCTTGACACGTCGGTTTTGAGACGCGGCGTTTTGAGGCTGCAACCGGCGAGTTGCGAGAGCTTCGCTCCAGGCGCCTGTTTGAGACCGGGAGGCGAGAGGTAAAAGGCGAGAGGCAAGAGGGGCGGGGCGCGAGGCTAGAGGCGAGAGGCAAGAGGGGCGGGGCGCGAGGCTAGAGGGGCGAGGCACGCGGCGCGCACTCGCTTATTCGTTGCTATTCGCCAAAGCCCACAAGGTGTACGTCGTGTCGGCAGCGTTGCGATTGAGGTAACTCGCTTATTCGTTGCTATTCGCCAAAGCCCACAAGAGACGTATATCCCCGTCGCTTGCACGCGGCGCGCACTCGCTTATTCGTTGCTATTCGCTTATTCGCTTCCCTATTCGTTGACAGGTGAAAGAGGCGTGAGGCAAGAGGCGTGAGGCTAGAGGAGCAGGGCGCGAGGCAAGAGGGGTGAGGCTAGAGGAGCAGGGCGCGAGGCTAGAGGCGTGAGGCAAGAGGGGTGAGGCAAGAGGGGCGAGGCTCGCGGCGCGCATTCGCTTATTCGTTGCTATTCGCTTATTCGCTTCCCTATTCGTTGACGGCAGAGGGTGAAAAGTCGCGGGAGCGCGTCAGTTTCGCCCGGTGGTTCGACAGCTTCAGCGCACGTCGCCGATCCGCGCTGCGACCGCCGCGCCGACTTCGGCGGTCGTGGCGGAGCGCTCGCCCGGTGCGGCGATGTCGCCAGTGACAATCCCATCCTCGAGGGTGCGCCAGACAGCGGTTTCGACGGCGCGCGCTTCGGCTTCCAGCCCCAACGAGTGGCGTAACAGCAGCGCGACGCTCAAAATGGTCGCCAGGGGGTTGGCGATCCCTTTGCCCGCAATGTCCGGCGCTGAACCGTGGATGGGTTCGTATAACCCCATCCGCGTGGCTTTTCCGCTGTCGCCGGGCGCGCCGAGCGATGCGGAAGGCAGCATCCCCATCGAGCCTGCCAGCATCGAGGCTTCGTCGGTCAGGATATCGCCGAACATGTTTTCGGTCACGATGACGTCGAAATCCGCCGGACGCCGGATGAGGTGCATGGCACAGGCGTCGACCAGCATGTGGTCGAGTTGCACGTCGGGGAATTCGTCGCGCATCAGGCGCGTCGTGACGCTGCGCCACAACCGCGAGGTCTCCAGAACGTTCGCTTTGTCCACCGAGGTCAGTTTTTTACGCCGGTTGCGCGCCAGGTTCGCCGCAACCCGCACGATCCGCTCGATCTCGGCAGTGGTGTAGACGCATTCGTCGTAGGCGCTTTCGCCGCCGTCCGGCGTCGTGTCGCGCCCTTTTTCGCCGAAGTAGATGCCGCCGGTCAGCTCGCGCACCACCAGCAGGTCAACCCCCTGCAACCGTTCCGGGCGCAGCGGTGAGGCGGCGATCAGGCGCGGGTGGAGCGTCACCGGTCGCAGGTTGGCGAACAGCCCCAGCGCCTTGCGGATGCCGAGCAGCCCCTGCTCGGGACGCACCGGCGCCTCGGGGTTGTCCCACTTGGGACCGCCGACGGCGCCGAGGAGCACAGCGTCCGACTCGCGGCACAGGCGCAGCGTTTCGTCGGGGAGCGCCGTGCCGGTCGCGTCGATGGCGCAGCCGCCGATCAGCGCCTCACGCACCTCGAAGGTATGCCCGAAGCGCTCGCTAACCGCGCGCAAGACGCGCAACCCCTCCGCCACTACCTCCGGTCCGATCCCGTCGCCGGGAAGCGCAGCGATGAACGCATGCATATCCTACTCCGTCTGATCTTTGTCGCGTTCCTTTTCCTTTTTGCCCTTCTGGCCGAGGAAGAACGTAAGCGCTGCAATGACCAGCGCCGCGCCGCCGCCAGAGATCAGCAGGTTCGTTTCGCCGTTCCAACTCGTGAATTGACCGAGGAACCCGACGCCAATAACCACGATGACGACGCCGATCAGTTTTTCTTTCAGGTCGTCGAGGGTGTGGATTTCAAGCCAGTGCGGCACCGGCACCCGGTCGTCAATGAACAGTTCGTACAATCCCAGCGCCACGATGTAGAGCACTGTCGCCAGCAGGAAGATGTCGGTGATCTCGATGAAACTCAGCAGCAGGGTTTTGGCGACCTTTGAGGTGAACTCGCCTTTTGAGAAAACATCTCGCACGACAACGAACGTTTCGATCGTGCCGAACAGGATGAGCGCCGTCGCTGCGATAAGCGTGACCAGCACGGCCACAATGATAATGTAGCGCACAAGCCCGATCAGGCGCGTCATTGGGTGTCAACTCCTGGCTGTGGTGACGACGCGCGCCGGATGCGAGGCTTCATACGCCGCAATGGCGGCTTCTTCGTTCAGCAGAAAGCCAAGCTGATCGACGCCGTGCAGCAGGCAGTGTTTGGTGAATGGATCGATGGGAAAGCGCGTCTGCCGTCCATCGGGGAGTGTCACCGTCTGCGCCGCCAGGTCGATGGTCACTTCGGCGGTCGGGTCTTCCTCAAACAGGCTGACCAGTTGCTGGTAGGTTTCTTCGTCGACCTGAACGGTCAACAGCCCGTTCTTCAAGGCGTTGTTGCGGAAGATGTCGGCGAAGTAGGGACTGATGATCGCCTTGAAGCCGTATCCCTGCAACGCCCAGGGTGCGTGTTCGCGCGATGAGCCGCAACCGAAGTTGCGTCCGGCGACCAGGATCGTCGCCCCCTGCGCTTCCGGTCGATTGAGCACGAAATCGGGGTTGGGCCTGCCGTCGGCGTCGAAGCGCCAGGCGTAGAACAACCCCTCCGCCAGCCCCGATTTGTCGGTGACTTTGAGATAACGGGCGGGAATGATCTGATCGGTGTCGATATCCTGCACTGGCAGGGCGACAATGCGCCCGGTGATCGCTGAGATAGGTTGCATGCGATGCTCCTGTGGCAAAGACCCTTTTTCTGCCCTTAACCCTCTCATCCCTACGTCTGTGGCTCGCCCGGCGCCTGAAGTCGCGGGCTACGGTTGCGAAGCCCGCCTTCGCGGGCTGGACCGGGCGATACCGAATTATTTTCTCAAACTCCATTCTACCTGCACCCTTTTGCCTCCTGCCTCTTGCCTTTTGCCTCGCGCCTTGCGGGTTGAGATGCGGCGCGAAGTCTTGCAAGGCTTTTGCGTTTTGCCTCGCGCCTTGCGAGTTGAGATGCGGCGCGAAGTCTTGCAAGGCTTTTGCGTTTTGCCTCGCGCCTCTCACACATACCTCCGCGGATCGGCGACGACGCCTTCGATGGCGGACGCGACGGCGGTAAGCGGGCTGGCAAGGAAGGTGCGCGCGCCGGGTCCCTGGCGTCCCTCAAAGTTGCGGTTGCTGGTTGAAACGGCGTATTTGCCCGGCGGAACCTTGTCGTCGTTCATGCCGAGGCAGGCGGAGCACCCGGCTTCGCGCCATTCAGCGCCGGCGTCGCGGAAGATTTTGTCCAGCCCTTCGGCTTCCGCCTGTTTCTTCACCTGCTGCGATCCGGGCACGACCATCATGCGCACGCCGTCGGCGACTTTGCGCCCTTTCAGGACGCTCGCCGCCAGGCGCAGGTCTGAAATGCGCGAGTTGGTGCAACTGCCCAGGAAGACGACATCGATCTTGTGACCGAGCAGCGGCTGGCCAGGGCGCAGATCCATGTAGCGCAGCGCCTTGTCGAGCGCCTGGCGCGCCGCCGGGTCGGGCAACTCTTCCGGGGTCGGGATGCGTCCGTCGATTGGCATGCCCATGCCGGGGTTGGTCCCGTAGGTGATCATCGGTTTCAGTTCAGACGCATCGAGCGTGATAATCCGGTCGTACACTGCGCCCTCGTCGGTCGGCAGGGTGCGCCAGTATGCTACCGCCTCGTCCCAGGCTTTGCCTTTTGGCGCAAAGGGGCGCCCGGCGATGTACTGGAACGTGGTGTCGTCCGGTGCAATCATCCCGGCGCGCGCGCCGCCTTCGATCGACATATTGCAGATCGTCATGCGCTCTTCCATCGAGAGTGCGCGAATCGCTTCGCCGGTGTACTCGAACACGTGCCCGGTGCCAGCGCCGACGCCATACCGCGCAATGATCGCCAGAATGATGTCCTTGGCAGTCACCCCCGGTCCCAGGCGGCCATCGACGCGCACCTCCATCGTTTTGGGGCGGCTCTGGATCAGGCACTGCGTCGCCAAAACATGTGCGACCTCAGAAGTGCCAATGCCGAACGCCAGCGCGCCGAAGGCGCCGTGAGTGCTGGTGTGGCTGTCGCCGCACACAATGGTCATGCCGGGTTGGGTCAACCCCTGCTCAGGACCGATCACGTGGACGATCCCCTGGTATTCGCTGCCGAGCGCGAACAGCGGGATGCCGAATTCGGCGCAATTCTGTTCAAGCTGGCGAAGCTGCGCCGCCGCCTGCGCATCGACCACCGGGATGATCCCGTCTGGTCCGCGCGGCGTCGTCGGCGTCGAATGGTCCATCGTCGCCAGGGTGCGGTCCGGTCGGCGAACCTTCAGCCCGCGCTGGCGCAACTCGGTGAATGCCTGGGGCGAAGTGACTTCATGGATGAGATGGAGATCGATGTAGAGCACCGCTGGCGTTTCCGCCGTCTGCGGGCGAACAATATGGGCATCCCAGATTTTGTCGAACAGTGTACGAGGCATAGTCTGTTACCCTTAGTCTTTTATCCGAGGAAGACGAGCCATCATCAACGGGAACCGAATTCGTAGGAACGCATCCGGCATGTCTGTGTCGCCACGTTACGCACCTATATCCGCCCACCCGCCCGGCGCCTAAAGTCGCGGGCTATGGAAAGCGAAGCCCGCCTGCGCGGGCTAGACCCGGCGATACCGGATTATTTTCTCAAAAACCGTCAGCCCGAAGCGTCCTGCTTATTTGAAAGGCTTTGGCGCTCATCCGCAACCAGTGTCAACCATCCCCAGCGATCCTCCGTTTCGCCGGAGAAGAGACCGAAGAACGCCTTCTGAATGGCAGTGGTGATCGGACCGCGTTTGCCATTGCCAACCGGCAGTTTATCGACCGAGCGGATCGGCGTTACTTCAGCGGCAGTGCCGGTGAAGAAGAGTTCGTCCGCCAGGTAGAGCATTTCGCGCGGCAGGTTTTGCTCGCGCACCTCGTACCCCATCTGGCGCGCCAGCGTCATTACCGCATCGCGGGTGATGCCCGGCAACAGCGCCGCTGTCACCGGCGGCGTGTAGATGATGCCGTCGCGGATGAGGAACAGGTTCTCGCCCGATCCTTCGGAGAGCCAGCCGTGTACGTCGAGCGCAATGCCCTCAGCATAGCCATTGCGCGCCGCTTCCATGACAATCAATTGCGACGACAGGTAGTTGCCGCCAGCCTTCGCCATCGCTGGCAGCGTATTCGGCGCCACCCGCTGCCAGGAGGAGACGTGCACATCCACGCCATTCTCCAGACCTTCAGCGCCGAGGTATGCGCCCCATTCCATAGCGGCAACCATCGCCTCAACCGGCGAGCGGAGCGGATTCAGCCCCATTTCGCCGTAGCCGCGCCAGATGAGCGGACGAATGTAGGCGTTCGTCAGCCCGTTCTCACGCACCACAGCGCGGCAGGCTTCGAAGATCTGGTCAGGCGTAAAGGGCGGTTCCATCCGGTAGATGCGGCAGGAGTCGAACAGGCGGCGGATGTGCTCGCGCAGACGGAAGATCGCAGCGCCGCGCGGCGTCTCATAGGCGCGAATGCCCTCGAACACCGATGAACCGTAGTGCAGGGCATGCGTCATCACGTGGACGGTCGCCTTTTCCCAGGGAACCATCTCGCCGTTGAACCAGATGTATTTTGACTCACGGATTGGCATCGGTGTTCTCCTTTCACCACAATGTGAAATTGCGCCAGGGGCTGCGATCTTTGCGTTGCTCCTTATGCCGTTGCCCGGTGCGCGGCTGGCGCGGACTGCGCCTCTCGAAGCCAACGCCCATCGCACAAGGGTCAGTGGACGGTTCAGGTTCAAGCGCGATAAGAACCGCTCTATTATAGCAGGAACGTTCCGTATCGAACGCAGGTGCAGGTCATGTGCCTGCCACCTTTAACCGGCAGCCTTCACCCCGGCGCGTCGCCGCGCCAGCGGTGCGCTGTTTGTCGTGGGCGCGCCAGCGGTGCGCCTCTACCTGCGCCGCGCTGCTGTCACAGCGCGCTGTTTGTCGTGGGCGCGGCAGCGGCGCGCCCCTACCTGTAACCTTCAACCGGCAACCTTCACCCCGGCGCGCCGCCGTGCCAGCGGCAATTCCAGGCTGTCCCACAGCGCCATGAAACTGGCTTCGATGATGTTTTCCGAGCAACCGACGGTGCTCCAGCGCTCCTCGCCGCGCGCCGATTCGATCAGTACGCGCGGTTTGGCGGCAGTGCCGAGGTGCTCATCAACGATGCGCACCTTGTAGTCCACCAGTTGCACCTCGGCGAGTTCGGGATAGTGCGGCAGCAGCGCTTTGCGGATCGCCTTGTCGAGCGCGTTGACTGGTCCGACGCCTTCTGCCGCCGTGTGCATCACCTCGTCGCCGACTTTGAGTTTGACCATCGCCTGCGAGATCATGGCGCTGGCGCCGTGTTTGCTGACCACCACCGTGAAATCGAGCAGCTCGAAGGGCGGTTTGTAATCGGGCGCGGCGCGACGCACCAGCATCTCGAACGATCCCTCCGCCGCCTCAAACTGAAAGCCCTGGTTCTCCAGTTCTTTGATCCGTTGCAGCACCACGCGCTCGTTGCCGTTCAGATCAAGCCCCAGTTCCTGCGCGCGCATTCGCACATTCCCGCGCCCCGACAGTTCGCTGACCACGATGCGCATGCGGTTGCCAACCAGTTCCGGGTCGATGTGCTGGTAGCTGTCGGGCACTTTGGCGACGGCGGCGACGTGAATGCCGCCTTTGTGGGCGAATGCGGAATGCCCGACGAATGGCGCATGGGTGTCGGGGTTGAGGTTGGCGACAGCGGCGACATAGTGCGACACCTCGGTCAGGCGGCGGAGTTGTTCAGGCGTGACGCAGCGATAGCCAAGTTTCAGTTGCAGGTTGGCGATGAGCGGGATCAGGTCCATGTTGCCGCAACGTTCGCCGTAGCCATTGATCGTTCCCTGGACATGGACGCACCCTGCGCGCACGGCGGCTATCGCGTTGGCAACCGCCAGCGCGCCGTCGTTGTGGGTGTGAATGCCGAGAGTCGGACCACGCCCCGCCTCGCCGACGCTGAACCCTTCGTTTGCCAGGTGGCGCTGCACCGCCTGAACGATCTCGGTCACCTCGTGCGGCAGGCTGCCGCCATTCGTGTCGCACAGCACCAGACAATCGGCGCCAGCGCGCGCAGCGGCGGTCAGAGTCTCAAGCGCATACGCGGCATCGAGTTTGTATCCGTCGAAGAAGTGTTCCGCATCGTAGACGACCTCTTTGCCGCGCTCCTTGAAGTACGCGACGCTCTCGGCGATCATCGCCAGGTTCTCCTGGCGCGTTGTTTCGAGCACCTGCTCAACGTGCAGGGTCGAGCTTTTGCCAACGAGCGTCACCACCGGCGTCTCGGCGGCGACCAGCGCCTGGATGTTGGCGTCGGTCTCGCAGGCGGCGTCGGCGCGGCGGGTGCTGCCAAAAGCGGCGATTCTGGCGTGGCGCAGTTCGACGCGGCGAATGCGCTGGAAGAATTCGGCATCCTTGGGGTTCGAGCCGGGCCATCCGCCTTCGATGTAGTGAACGCCGAGCAGATCGAGTTCACGCGCGATCTTCAGTTTGTCTTCCACCGAGAGCGAGAGTCCCTCGCGCTGTGTTCCATCGCGCAGGGTCGTATCGTAGAGCAGAATCTGCATGCCTGGCTCCTTGTTGCAGACTACGGCTGCCCACGCCAGCGCGGGTAGCTGCCGAATACTTTGAACAGACCGGTTTTTGCGCGAATGCGCTCCAGAGCGGCGGCGACCACCGGGTCTTCGCGGTGACCGTTGATGTCTACCAGAAAGATGTACTGCCCCAGCACCTCTTTCGACGGACGCGATTCGAGTTTGGTCATATTGATGCCAGCCGACGAGAGTTCCTGGAGCGCATCGACCAGCACGCCAGGGCGGTCTTCGCGGTCGAAGCCAAAGCAGAAACTGGTCTTATCATCGCCGGTTGGCGGATGGTCGTGTTTCCCCAGGGCGATAAAGCGCGTGACATTTCCCGAACGATCCTGAATATCGCTCGCCAGGATCGCAGCGCCGACCAGTTGCGCTGCGCGCAGCGTGCCGATCGCCGCCGCCGGACGTTCATCCGCCAGCGCCTCGGCGGGTGCGGCGCTATTGCTGAGCGACGCGACGGTTGCCACGCCGGGCAGGCAGCGTTCAATAAAGCGCCGGCATTGCCCAAGCGACTGCGGGTGACCGTAGAGCACCTTGATCTCGTGGAGCGCCAGACCGGGACGCCCCACCAGGTAGTGCTGGATCGGAATGACCGTCTCCCCGGCGATGCGCAGGTCGGTTTCGTGAATGAGCAGGTCGAGCGTGGTCGTGACGCTCCCTTCGAGAACGTTTTCAATCGGCAGAATGCCGACGGTCGCTGCACCGGTTTCGACGGCGGTGACGACGGCTGGCATGCTGGCGAGCGGAATATAGATCGCCTCCTCGCCGCCATACGCCAGCGCAGCAATTTCGCTGTAGGATCCGGGAGGACCGAGATATGCAATCGAACGTTTCATTGGCGGTATTCCATTCGCGGAATTGGACCCCCTTACTCCGTCGCATTCTTGCCAAACAGATCAACGGCGTAGGTCCGCTTGTTGCGGTCATAACCCGCAGCGTAGGCGGCATTCTCGGCGCTCAGGCGCTCCTGGCGCGCGGCAATCATTTTGTTGAGCGCCGCCATGTACGACTCAGCGGCAGCGACGATGGTATCGGTATTGGCGCTGTAGCCGCTGTAGATCTGCGGTCCCCGGTGCCGTCCGACGCGGTACTCGCGCTCCGCGACGGTATCGCCCGGCTCGCGGATGCGCACCGATACCTCAGCGACTGCGTCGATCCCCTCGGTGACTGCCTTGATTGAGAATTCGATCAGTTCGTTCGGTCGCCCGACGATCTTATCAATCGCTTTGTAGATCGCATCAACCGGTCCGGTGCCGTGGGCGGCAGTCGTATGCGTGTTGCCGTCAGGGTCGGTGATGCGCACCGTCGCCACCGGCGTCACACCAGTGCCGCAGGTCACCTGCACATGATCCAGACGATACAACTCCGGCGTATGGAGCGATCCGCCGGTCGCCAGCACCTCCAGGTCGCGGTCGTCGATGACTTTCTTTTTGTCGCACAATTCCTTGAAGCGCTGGAAGACCAGATTGAACTCTTCCTCGCTGTCGAACTCATACCCCATCGCCGCCAGTTTGGTGCGCAGCGCATTGCGCCCGGAGTGCTTGCCGAGCACGATGGCGTTGCCGTCCAGCCCGATGGTCGTCGCGTCCATAATTTCGTAGGTCATGCGGTGCTTCAGGACGCCATCCTGATGAATGCCGGATTCATGCGCGAAGGCGTTGGCGCCGACGATGGCTTTATTTGGCGGCACCGGCATGCCGATGATTGTGCTGACCAGGCGGCTGCTGCGCGCCAGTTCGCGGGTGTTGATCCTCGTATCGACGCCAAAGAACGAGCGGCGGGTCTTCAATGCCATCACGACTTCTTCGAGTGATGCATTCCCGGCGCGCTCGCCGATGCCGTTGATCGTGCATTCGATCTGTCGCGCGCCAGCGCGCACCCCCGCCAGCGAGTTCGCCACCGCCATGCCGAGGTCGTCGTGGCAGTGGGTGGAAATGATGACCTTATCGGCGCCGGGAACATGCTTGTAGATTCCGGCGATCAGTTCGGCATACTCCTCTGGCGTGGCGTAGCCGACCGTATCGGGAATGTTGAGCGTGGTCGCGCCCTCTTCGACCACCGCCGCCAGCATGCGGTAGACATACTCCGGGTCGGATCGGGTCGCGTCCATAGGAGAGAACTCAACGTCGTCACACAGCGATCGCGCGTAGCGCACCATCATGCGGGCGCGCTCCAGCACCTCTTCGCGGGTCGAACGCAGTTGATGTTCGATATGGATGTCGGACGAGGAGATGAAGGTATGGATGCGTTTCTTTGCGGCTGGCTGAATGGCGCTCCAGGCTTTGTCGATATCGTCCTTATTGGCGCGCGCCAGCGCGGCGATGATGGGTCCATCAGGCGTACCGACGGTCTTGGCGATCTCGTGAACGGCTGCCCAGTCGCCGGGGGACGCCGCCGGGAAGCCCGCCTCGATAATATCTACCCCCAGCCGCGCCAGTTGTCGCGCGACTTCGAGTTTCTCCTCCAGCGTCATGGTGCAGCCAGGCGCCTGTTCACCGTCGCGCAATGTGGTGTCGAAGATGCGTACATGATCCTCCATGGCGCTCTATGTCTCCTTTGGTTGAGAACTGAGAACCGAGAACTGAGAACTGAGAACCGAGAACTGAGAACTGAGAACCGAGAACTGAGAACTGAGAACCGAGAACTGAGAACTGAGAACCGAGAACTGAGAACTCATCACTCGTCACTCATCACTCGTCACTGTTCACTCATCACTCATCACTCGTCACTTATCACTCGGCACTCGACTGATAATCCTCTGGTGTAAATGGGAACGGAGGCGATGATTCATCGTCGGTTGTATATGATACCTGTTCTTCGTGAGTGGTCGAGCCGCGTGATGGGATGGCATTCTCCAGTTTTCGGATCTTGCTCGTCAGCATAGCTGCAATCTCCTGGCATTCGGCATGTAATCTGGCTTCCTCTTCGCCGGAAAGATAGCCAGCGCGGCGTAGCAGATCGAGCCAGCTATCAGTTTCAGCAGTTGACCCTTTGGCGATCGCCAGATGATTGCGGTGCGCGCCAGGAGCGTAGCGCCCGTGTCCTTCGGCGATATTTGCGCCAATTGACGTGGCGGAAGCTACAATCTGTCGCGCAATGACCGCATTGCCCCACGTGTTCGGCAGGCGCTGCACGATCTGCATCACATCGAGCGCCAGTTGCTGCGCCCGGTTCCACAGAATGAGATTGCGATGCGTGTAGCCCTTCGTCATCGCCATCGGTCCTTCTGAGTTCCTGGGGAGAGATCCACATGCGCTACGCGATCTGATCTCTCCCGTGACTCGGCTTGTAATGGAACACGGATCCGCACGGATTGAGACGGATTCGTACGAATTGGTTCTTGGTTCTCAGTTCTTGGTTCTTGGTTCTTCGTTCTTCGTCACGCTCCGCCCTCTCCCGGCACGACTTCGCGCGGATTGACGAACGGCATCATGCGGCGCAGTTCACGACCCACCTGTTCAATCGGGTGCGAAATGTCGCGGGCGCGGTAGGCGTTGAAGCGCGGACGACCGTTGTGATTCTCCTCGATCCAGTCCTCGGCGAACGCGCCGCTCTGGATGTCCGCCAGGATGCGCTTCATCGTTGCGCGCGTCTCATCGGTGATGATCTTGGGACCGGCGGTGTAATCGCCCCATTCCGCCGTATCGCTGACCGAGTAGCGCATATAGTTGAGACCGCCCTGGTAGAAGAGATCGACGATCAGTTTGAGTTCGTGCATGCACTCAAAGTACGCGATCTCCGGTTGGTACCCGGCTTCGACCAGCGTCTCGAACGCCGCCTTCACGAGCGCCGAGACGCCGCCGCAC
>JANWXL010000243.1 GCA_025055265.1 Roseiflexus sp. | reverse complement strand
GCAATCAGTTTGTAATGGTTCGGCGGGTCGATGTCCTCGATACGAATACGACCGTTGTAGACGCCACGGATCGCCTGGATTCCGATTTTGATCGTTCCTTCGTATTCATTGTCGCCAACCTGCTCGAGACGTTCGCATCCTGGAACGATTCGCGCCAACACCTCGATATCGTTCAGCGCTTCCCACACGACTTCGCGCGGCGCGTCGATCGTGTAGCTACCGGAAATCTTCACTGAATCGATCCTTTCGTTGCACCAAGAGACTTCGTGGTCTGGCAGTCCGGCGGAATACAGGAACGCAGCACAGGCAGAGTCAGACGTCTGCGGAGATTGATATGCTGCATCTGATCAAGATACTGCTGCGCTTACTCTTTATGGTACCGACAGGCGTGATGTTTGTCAAGCGCATCAGAACTGCAGCCAGGGTATGTGAGGAATATGCGCTGCTGCGTGATCAGGCGGAACCTGCGCCGCACGCGATTGTGGCAGGCGCAACAGGTGCACCTCAGCATTCAGCAGTTCGATGAACCGGTCGATCAGGTCGGCGTCCCACTGCGTCCCGCGTCCGCGCTGAAGTTCGGCAATCGCCTCATCCTGGCTCATCGCACGACGGTAGGCGCGATCCGAGGTCATCGTGTCATAGGCGTCGGCGATAGCCATAATCCGGGCTTCGAGCGGTATCTGATCACCGGAGAGACCATCGGGGTAGCCAGCGCCATCGATTCGCTCGTGGTGATGGCGAATGATGGGCAGCACCGCACGCAACGCCTTGATGCCGCGCACAATCTCGACGCCAATGACCGTGTGTGCGCGCATAATGTCCATTTCTTCGAGCGACAGGCACGCCGGTTTCAGCAGAATAGCGTCGGGTACGCCAATCTTGCCAATATCGTGGAGCAACCCGCCATACCGGAGCGTCTCGATGCGTTCGCTCTCCAGCCCGATGACCTCGCCCAGACGTACTGCATACCGCATCACCTGCAGCGAATGCCCGGCAGTGTACGGATCGCGCGCGTCGATCGAGGCGGCCAGCGCGGCGACCGTCTCAAGATTCTGCTGCTTCAACTGACGATAGAGACGACTGTTGTCGAGCGAGGCTGCAATCTGAGACGCGCAGATCGTCAGGAGGGTGCGGTCGTCGCTGTCGAAGCCGGGTTGATCGGGTGCGCGAATCAGGTGAAGGACGCCGACTGGTCGATCATTGCTCCGTAGAACCAGGCGCACAAGATGGGAGGGGGCGACCGGTTCCGGATGGTTGACCAGACGGGCATGCCCTTCAAAGAGCGCATCACAACAAATGCCTTGACTGATCGGCGCACGCGTGCCGACCGGAACGTTCGTCGACGTTCCCCGGCAGGCGAGCAGTTCGAGCTCGTTGTCTTCAGGATGCACCAGGGATAGCGACAGCGCCGCTGGTGAGAAGCGTCGCCAGAGCAACTCGACAATCTCGCGCGCTGCGGTCTCTGTATCGAGTGTGCTGGTGAACGTCTGACTGATTTCATACAGCGCAACAATCTCAGACAGACGCTGTCGTTCCTGACGCACCCGTCGCCATTCGACTGCGCGACGCACGGTGCGTTCGAGTTCATCCACGTTGAACGGCTTGGTCAGATAATCGAAGGCGCCCAGTTTCAGCGCTTCGCGGGCGGTTTCAACCGTTGCATATGCGGTAAACATAATTGTGTCCACATCAGCGTGATGATGGCGTATTTCCCGCAGCAGCGCCATACCGCCCATTTCCGGCATCTGCAGATCGGTCAGCACCAGATCGAACTGATGGTTCTGAAGAATACCCAACGCCTCACGTCCGTTGCACGCCGTTCTGACCGCATAGCCTTTCATCTGCAGCAATCGTGTGCAGAAGTTGCTGACCATGGGATCA
>JANWXL010000212.1 GCA_025055265.1 Roseiflexus sp. | reverse complement strand
GTAATGGAGTTTGAGAAAATAATCCGGTATCGCCCAGTCTAGCCCGCGAAGGCGGGCTTCGCTTTCCGTAGCCCGCGACTTTAGACGCCGGGCGGGTAGGCGGATAGCGGAATATGTATTCACACTTCATTAGTCGCCGGGCGGCTAGGCGGATAGCGGAATGCGCATTCAAAGTCCATTACCGACTCATACTCCTCATCAGCCCGCAGCAATCCGGCGGTTCCTGATAAATCGTGCATGCACCCCCTGCAACGCCTCTCGCTTGAACCTGATCCCGGCTGTGTTATAATCGCCAGACACAATGAAGACGTGCCCTGTTGCATCGGTGGTATTGTGCAGGCATCTGTTGTGCGTGAAGCCTCGCCGCAGGCGCGCCCGTTCATCAAGTGGGCAGGCGGCAAAGGGCAACTGATCCCGGAACTGGCGCGTCGCCTTCCGCCGCGCTTTCGGCGCTACCATGAGCCGTTCGTCGGCGGCGGCGCGCTCTTCTTCCATCTTTCCAATTGCGGCATGTTGCGCGAGGGCGCAGTGCTCAGCGACTACAACCCTGAGTTGATGGTCTGCTACGAAGTCATCCGCGATGATGTCGAGTCGCTGATCACGGCGCTGCGCTGGCACCATCGCCATCGCCTCGACCCGCAGTATTTCCTGGAGGTGCGCAACTGGGATCGCCAGCCGGACTTTGCGCAGCGCAGCAAGATCGAGCGCGCCGCGCGCACGATTTTCCTCAACCGCACCTGCTACAACGGGCTGTATCGCCTCAATCGCAAGGGGCAGTTCAATGCGCCGTTCGGCTCCTATAAGAACCCTATCATCTGCGACCCCGAAAACCTGCGCCTGGTCAGCGCCGCGCTGCGTAACGTCGAACTGCGCGTTGGCGACTTCAGCGAGGTGCTGCACTACGCCGAGCCGGGAGACTTCGTCTATTTCGATCCGCCCTACGTGCCAACCAGCGCGACCGCGTCATTCACCCATTACACCGGGCAAACCTTCGGTCCCGACGATCAGCGCCGCCTGGCGGAGGTCTTCGCAGAACTCAGTGAGCGTGGCGTCTACGTGATGCTCAGCAACTCATCAACGCCGCTGACCCGCGAGTTGTACGCCGCACGCGCGGTCAGTTCGTCCGTCGTGTATGCCAGCCGCAAGATCAACTGCGACGGCAGCAAACGCGGATATGTGGAGGAGTTGATTGTCTGTTCGTACCCAACGGTCGGGTAGGCAACTTCATTCCTCAATGCGATCAATCGCTCCAGAACGATGTCGTCTTTGACCGAACCTTCCATCACGAATCTCCTGGAATAGCGCCTGAGCAAAGAAGGCGCGCATGGGCGCAAGGTCGGCGTCCAGCTTTCCGGTGCGCACCTCGAACTCGACGCGCACTGCGCGATC
>JANWXL010000110.1 GCA_025055265.1 Roseiflexus sp. | reverse complement strand
GCCGCGCCCCTACGATTGACCGTCCCATGCGCATCGCGCGCCGGCGCACCGCCAACGCGGGCGCGGCGCCAACGCGCCCCTACGGTTGACCGTCCCATGCGCATCGCGCGCGGCGCCAACGGGGGCGCGGCACCGCCGACGTGGGCGCGGCACCGCCGCGCCCCTACGATTGACCGTCCCATGCGCATCGCGCGCCGGCGCGGTGCCAATGGGGGCGCGGCGTCCATGCGGGCGCGGCGCCGCTGCTCACCGAATTGCAACGTCTGTACATTCGATGGAAACCGATTTTGACGGGAATGGTGCAATGCGGCTGCGGTTTGTGCGGGGATGATGCAAATGGAGACGGGACGCACCCTCTGCACCGCTCTGCGCCGCATGGTATACTCATAGCGATTCGTTAACGTATCGTTTGTGCAGGCGCATATGAACATCTTTGACCTGCGCACCCGCCTGATTGAGGACTATAACGCCTATATCAGCAGTTTCTTCCAGATCCGCGATCCGCGCATCCGCGCGAGGGTGGACGATGCCATCCACGCGGGATTGCTCTGGCCCGAGGCGCTGATCCAGTTGAACCCGGCGTTCGCCCCCGGCGCCTGGATTGATGACCTGGTCGCCGAGGGCGTGCTGCACGTGGAGTGCCGTCACATCTTCTGCAAGGACAAGGATCGCTCCGACGACCACGGCACGGGACGGCCCCTGCGACTGCACCGGCACCAGGAAGAGGCGGTGCGCATCGCCCGTCAGGGTCACAATTATGTGTTGACGACGGGAACCGGTTCGGGCAAAAGCCTTTCCTACATTGTCCCGATTGTCGATCACGTGCTGCGCCACGGATCGCGGCGCGGCATCCAGGCGATCATTGTCTACCCGATGAATGCGCTGGCGAATAGCCAGGAGGGTGAACTGCGCAAGTTTCTGCACCTCGGCTACCCCGAGGGGCGGAGTCCGGTCTCGTTCGCCCGCTACACGGGGCAGGAGGACGATGCGACGCGCCAGGCGATCATCGCCGACCCGCCTGATATTCTGCTGACAAATTATGTCATGCTGGAACTCATCCTGACGCGCCAGGCGGAGCGCCGTCTGATTGACGCCGCGCAGGGGTTGCGCTTCCTGGCGCTCGATGAGTTGCATACCTATCGCGGGCGTCAGGGAGCGGATGTGGCGCTGCTGGTGCGCCGGGTGCGCGACCGCCTGGCGGCTGACCGCCTTCAGGTGGTCGGGACGTCTGCCACGCTTGCCGGCGCTGGCACGTTTGCTGAACAGCAGGCTGAGGTGGCGGCGGTGGCGTCGCAGATCTTCGGCGCGCCGGTGTCCCCCGATCACGTGATTGGCGAGACGCTGCGCCGGATCACGCCGGAATACCGCGCCGACGACCCGGCGTTCCTGGAGGCGCTGCGCGCCCGGCTGCGCACGCCGCACGCGCCGCCGCCCACAACCTATGCCGGTTTTGTGGCTGATCCGCTCTCCAGTTGGATTGAGAGCGCGTTTGGGGTGACGACTGAGCCGGGCGGGACGCGCCTGGTGCGCTCGCAGCCGCGCAGTATCACAGGACCGGAAGGAGCGGCCCGCGAATTGTCCGCGCTGACCGGGGTTGCGGAAGCGGATTGCGCCGCTGCGATCCAGGCAGGGTTGCTCGGCGGCTACGCCTGTGAACCGGACCCGGAGACCGGCTTCCCGCCGTTTGCGTTCCGGTTGCACCAGTTTATCAGTCGCGGCGATACGGTCTATGCGTCGCTCGAGCCGGAAGCGCAGCGTTACCTGACGCTGCAGGGGCAGCAGTTTGTCCCCGGCGATCGCGGGAAGCTGATCTTCCCGCTGGTTTTCTGCCGTGAGTGCGGCCAGGAGTACTACAGCGTCCGCCGCGCCCGCGATCCGCAGTCTGGTCGGGAGATGCTCCTGCCGCGCGCATATGGCGAAATCCCTGATGATGAAGAGGAGGATGCCGGGTATCTCTATCTGAGCAGCGCCAATCCCTGGCCCGACGAGTGGGAGGCGCAGGTTGATCGTCTGCCGGAGGACTGGCTGGAGGAGTATCGCGGCGATCTGCGCGTGCGCGCGAATCGCCGCAAGGACCTGCCCGAACCGTTGCGCGTCACGCCGGATGGCGTCATCGGCAGCGGCGATCTGACCGTTCATTATGTCCCTTCGCCGTTCCTGTTCTGCCTGTGCTGCGGCGTCTCTTACGGCGGCGCGCGCCAGACCTCCGATTTTGCCAAGCTCAGTTCGCTCAGTTCGGAGGGGCGCAGCACCGCTACCACCATCCTGAGCCTCTCCGCCATTCGCGCCCTCCGGTCGTCCACCCTGCCGAAGCGCGCGCAGAAACTGCTGAGTTTCACCGACAATCGCCAGGACGCGGCGCTTCAGGCGGGGCACTTCAACGACTTTGTGGAAATCGGGGTGCTGCGGGCTGCGCTGCTGAAAGCGGTGCGGAGCGCCGGACCGCAGGGGTTGCGCCACGATGAACTGACCCAGAAGGTGTTTGATGCGCTCAATCTGCCGCTGGCCGCCTACGCCGAGAACCCGGAGGTGCGCTTCCAGGCGCTGAGCGAGACGCAGCGCGCGCTGCGCGAGGTGCTCGGCTATCGCATCTACCGCGACCTGAAGCGCGGCTGGCGGATTACCTCCCCCAACCTGGAGCAGTGCGGCCTGCTCGACATTCAGTACGAGTCGCTCGATGAGGTCTGCGCAGCGGAAGACATCTGGCAGAATGCGCATCCGGCGCTGGCGGGCGCGACGGTCGCCACGCGGATGCTGGTTGCGAAGACGTTGCTCGATGTCATGCGGCGCGAACTGGCGATCCGGGTGGACTACCTCGATGAGCGCTATCAGGAGCGCATCCGGCAGGAGAGCAGTCAGCGCCTCAAGGCGCCCTGGGCGCTCGACGAGAATGAGCGCATGGAGCATGCGTCCATTCTCTACCCGCGCCCACGCGGTTCGCACGACTATGGCGGACATCTCTTTCTCTCGCCGCGCAGCGGCTTCGGTCAGTTCCTGCGTCGCCGCACGACCTTCCCCGATTTCCCGGATCGGTTGCGGCTGGAAGACACGGATCAGATCATCCGGGACCTGCTCAACGGTCTTCAGCAGGGCGGTCTGGTCACCATCGTGGAACCGGCGCGCAACGCGACGGATGCGCCGGGGTATCAACTCCCGGCAGCGGCGCTGCGCTGGGTGAGCGGCGATGGAACACGTCCCTTCCGCGATCCCATCCGCACGCCGAACGAATCGCAGGAGGGCGGACGCACCAATCCGTTCTTTGTGCATTTCTACCAGGAGGTGGCGGCATCGCTGATCGGCATGGAAGCCCGCGAGCACACCGCCCAGGTTCCGGCGCAGGATCGCCAGGAGCGCGAGGCGGCGTTCCGGGAGGCCGATCTGCCGATCCTCTACTGCTCGCCGACGATGGAACTGGGCGTCGATATTGCCGAGTTGAATGTGGTCAACATGCGCAACGTGCCGCCGACGCCCGCCAACTACGCGCAGCGCAGCGGTCGCGCCGGGCGCAGCGGCCAGCCAGCCCTGGTGTTTACCTACTGTTCGACCGGCAGCTCGCACGACCAGTATTTCTTCAAGCGCCCTGAGCGCATGGTGGCCGGCGCCGTAACGCCGCCGCGCCTCGATCTGGCGAACCAGGATCTCATCCGCGCCCACATTCACGCGATCTGGCTGGCGGAAACAGGGCTGAGCCTCGGTTCGTCGCTGCGCGACCTGCTCGATGTCTCCGGCGACGAGCCGACGCTGGATCTGCTGGAGCACGTCCGGGACGCCATCAACGACGCTGGCGCGCTGCGCCGCACCCGCGTCCGTGTTGAGCGGATGCTGGCGACGATCCGCCCCGAACTGCGAGCGGCTGGCTGGTTCCGCGACGACTGGATCGATGCCGTGCTGGCGCAGATTCCTTACGCTTTTGACCGCACATGCGACCGCTGGCGGGGACTCTACCGGGCGGCTCTGTCGCAGGCGCGTTCTCAGGATCGCATCATCCGCGACGCTTCGCGCAGCCCGGAGGATAAGAAGCAGGCGGAACGGCTGCGGCGCGAGGCGGAAGAGCAGCTCAAACTGCTGACCGAGATCGACAATCTGGCGCAGTCGGACTTCTACAGTTACCGCTACTTCGCCAGCGAGGGATTTTTGCCGGGCTACAACTTCCCGCGCCTGCCGCTCTCGGCGTTCATTCCGGCGCGGCGCACCAAGCAGCGCGATGAGTTCCTCTCGCGCCCGCGCTTCCTGGCGATCTCAGAGTTTGGACCGCGCGCGATCGTCTATCACGAGGGGTCGCGCTATACGATTAACCGGGTGATCCTGCCGCCAGCCACCGAGGACGATCCGCTCACACGGCGGGCGAAACGCTGCGAGCGCTGCGGCTATCTCCATCCGATCACCGAAGGGGATGGTCCCGATCTCTGCCAGCGCTGCGGCGCGTCGCTCGAGACGACGCTGCGCAACCTCTTCCGGCTGCAGAATGTCGCCACCAAGCGCCGCGACAAGATCAACTCCGACGAAGAGGAGCGCATGCGCCTGGGGTACGAGATTATCACCGGGGTGCGCTTCGAGGATGTCGGCGAGCGCGCCAGCCCGGTGCGCACGGCGAATGCGCTGCGGGAGGAGACGCTGCTCGCGCGCCTGACCTATGGCCACACCGCGACGATCTGGCGCATCAATCTGGGCTGGCGACGGCGCAAGGAGAAGGAGCAGTACGGCTTCGTGCTCGATGTGGAGCGCGGCTACTGGGCGCGGAACGATCAACTGGCGGACGATGAGGGCGACCCGCTCTCGGCGCGAACGCAGCGCGTGATCCCGTATGTCGAAGATTACCGCAACTGCCTGCTGTTCGAGCCGGAAGCGCCGCTCGACGTTCGGGCGATGGCGTCGCTGGAGGCTGCGCTGAAACACGCGATCCAGGCGGTCTTCCAGTTGGAAGACAATGAACTGGCCGTCGAACCGCTGCCGGACTCGACCAATCGGCGCCTGATCCTCTTCTACGAGGCGGCGGAGGGCGGGGCAGGGGTGCTCAGTCGCCTGCTCGACGATCCGGGGGCGCTGGCGCGTGTGGCGCAGGAGGCGCTGCGCATCTGCCATTTCGACCCGGAAACCGGCAGGGATGAACGCCGCGCGCCCCGTTCGCGCGAGGATTGCGAAGCAGCGTGCTACGACTGCCTGATGACCTACACCAATCAGCGCGACCACCCGCTGCTCGACCGGCAGGCGATCCGCGACATGCTGCTGGCGCTGGCGCAGTGCACCCTGGCGGCATCGCCGGTGGCGCGAACGCGCGCCGAGCACTGTGAGGCGCTGCTGCGCCAGGCGGGATCGGATCTGGAGCGGCAATGGCTGCGCGTGGTTGATGAGCGCGGGTTGCGCCTGCCTTCGCATGCCCAATACCTGATCGAAGCCTGCGGGACGCGCCCCGATTTTGTCTATCTGGATGAGCGGACGGCGGTGTACATCGACGGTCCGCACCATGCCTACCCCGAGCGCGCCGCGCGCGACGCCGCGCAGCAGGCGTGCCTGGAGGATTACGGCTATACCGTCATTCGCTTCGGGCACACCGATGACTGGGATGCAACATTTGCGCGCTTCCCGTATATTTTTGGGGTGCAGGGTTCCGGGGGGTAGGGTTCGAGCGTGACCGACGCCGTCGCCGGTCGGGGCGCGGCGCGCCGTGCCCCGACGGGAATCACGAGCTGCCTGGCGGTTGATGAGGATTAAGAAATAAATCCGGTATACCTGTGCTGCCAAGCCGCGCATTCTTTGAGCTGCGGGCTAAAGCCCTTGCTCAGGACGTGGAAGCCCCAAAGGGGCTTTCATGCCCTCAGCAAGGGCTTCAGCCCGAAGTGTCCCGGCTCGACCGGACGATACGAGATGAATTGCTCAAACGGGACGCCCTCGACGAGGATATTTCGGTTGCCAGCTTCTTGTGCGCATCGCTCAGGATCTGAGCGAAACGGAAACGCTCGAACACGAAGGTGAACCGACGCTGCTCGATATGGAAGGGCTGGGCGCTGAGATCTGGCAGGGTGTCGATGCGCAACAGTATGTCAATGCGTTGCGTGATGAGTG
>JANWXL010000065.1 GCA_025055265.1 Roseiflexus sp. | reverse complement strand
GCGACTCGCCGTTGATCGGCGCGGGGTTGTATGCTGATGTTCAGACTGGCGGGTGCTCGTCGACCGGTTGGGGCGAGTCGATCATCAAAGTGTTGCTGGCGAAGACTGCGACCGATCTGCTGGGTGCGGGATATGCGCCGGGAGATGCAGCGCGGATGGCAATTGAGCGGCTCGAACGGCGTGTCTACGGATTAGGAGGCGTCATCCTGCTGGATACGCGGGGACGGATAGGGTTTGCCTTCAACACGCCGCGCATGGCGTATGCGTATCGTGTTGAAGGCAGGGAGACAGTGACAGGAGTGTGACCATGAGCGCCGAACTGGAAGCGAAATTTGCAGCGGCCGCCGAAGCCGCCACCCGTCTGTCGAAGCGTCCTGACAACGAAACGATGCTGCAACTCTACGCCCTTTACAAGCAAGCGACAGTTGGCGATGTCAGCGGCAAGCGTCCCGGCGGCTTCGACTTTGTCGGGCAGGCGAAGTACGATGCCTGGGCGAAACTCAGGGGCGTCGCCAGGGATGCAGCGATGCAACAGTACATCGACCTGGTTGAGCGGTTGAAGACTGGCGGGTGAATGTTGCAGGCGGGAAGATGTCGGAGCGCTGGCGGAGATGGTGCATCGGGCCATCTCTGCCAGCGCGTGCTGCATCTTGGTCTGTAGTAAAGCGAATCATCCAAAGAGTCCGCCGCAGATGACATTCACCCGATATTCGCCAACATCAAGCGTCTGTCCTGCTTCGAGCGAGAACTCTTGAACTGAGCCGAACGGAAAGAAGCTGGCTTTTTGCCCATTATTGCACACGCCGTCCACGAGACCCGGCGCCAGTTGCATCGAAGCGCCGGGCAGGGCTGGAATAAAGTCGCTGAAGGTGAACGAGTTATCAGGCTGGATGGTGGCGAGGGTGGTAAACCATTCTTCGGTGGAAACAATGAAGGGGGTTCCTCGTGAGTCGAAGTACGCCTCGGTCACGCCGTGCAGCGGATGCCCCTCAGGGTAGTACGGTCCCCGGATCCCGACGGACGCCTGTCTGATCTGCGCCCCGCCGTCTGGCAGACGCATCAGCGCCTGTCCCCGGACGCTCGCCGCGCCCGGTCGATATGGTCCGTAGAGCTCCTTGCCGAGCAGCCCCAGAAGAACGCGATACTGTGGCGGATTGTTGGGATGGTATTCGAAGCGAGCGCGCTCGAACCACTGCGTCAGTACCGTCGCACCGTCAGCATTGGTCTCCATCATTGGCTCGGAAATCGGCAGACCGAAAAGTGCAATCGACTCGGCGCGCGTCACGCCGCGAAAACCCAGCTCCAGCCCGTAGCGCCGCCAGTAGCTGCGGAACGGTTCACAGAGTGTATGCCCGGTTTCAGGGAAAAAATCGCATCCGCGCTTGGGTTCGCCCTTGGGGAAATCCTGCCAGTTGCGCCCCTGTTTTTGCAGAACCTCGACTCCCAGGCGACCGAGCTGCACCCGGTATGGCTCAGGATTTTCGGGGTGGTACTCCAGCCGGTTGCGTTCGAAGATTTGCGTGGCGTAGAGCTTCCCATCATCCGGGTTGGTCATCAGATCGGTCGGCGCCAGCGGGTAGCCGAAGATTGGAAGACCGCCATTCGTGCGCCAGAACTGATAGAACGGCGGTGCGATCCAGTTCTGCGTTTCCCGGAAGAAGACAGCAGTTGTTGATTCTTTCGCGGGAGCCGCAGCGACGCTGCTGACGCTTGCAGCGAGCAACAGAACGATCAGGGCGATGCGAAGGTAATGCATGGACGTTTCCCTCCCTTGAAGACTGCAGGTATCACCACGTCCGCAATTTTAGGAAACGTCCGCATCAATAGTCAATAAATGGTTATGATCGATCTGATTGCAGAATAATTGCGAAATGAGAAGTGCACAACTACTGCCGCTGAACGCTCAAGGCAACCGCAGCGCCTTCAGCGAAGCCTAACCCCTAACCCCCTAACCCTTAACCCCTAACCCCTAACTCAACACATCACGCACGATTTGCTCAAGTCGGTCGAGGGGAAAAGGCTTGGGCAGGTAATAGTCGACACGCTGCTCGCGGGCGCGCTTTTCAAGTTCGGGAGTGGCGTATGCCGTGATCAGGA
>JANWXL010000043.1 GCA_025055265.1 Roseiflexus sp. | reverse complement strand
TTTCGGATCAGGTCAGCCAGGTTAATGGTCATCGTAGAACCTCCATAGCGCCAGGAACCTGAGGTTAGGGGTTAGGGGTTAGGGGTTAAGGGTTAGGGGTTCGATCTCGACGCAATCTGCACCCTTCTCGCTTTCCACCTGTAACCCTTTCACCTCTTGCCCCGCGCTTTTCACCTTGTTTTCACCTTCCCACCTTCCGCCCTCTCACTGCTTGCCGCTTGCCGCTTGCCGCTTGCCGCTCACCTCCCGCCGCTCACCTCCTGCCTCTCGCCTCCCGCCGCTCGCCGCTTGCCGCTCACCTCCCGCCGCTCGCCGCTTGCCTCCCGCCGCTCGCCTCCAGAATACAATTATCGATCAACCGCGTTGTTCCGATGCGCACCGCGAGCGACGCCAGCGCGCGGTCGGTCACTTCTTCGAGCTCATGCAGGTCGTCCAGGTCGGCGACGCTGACATAATCGGCGCGCGCCAGCGGTTCAGCGTCGATCACGGCGCGCATGGCTGCGCGCAGCGCGTCACCGTTGCGCTCACCAGCGCGGAAGCGCTCTTGCGCCGCCTGCAGCGCGCGAAACAGCACTGTCGCGGCGCGGCGCTCCTCGGGGTTCAGGTAGACATTGCGGCTGCTCATCGCCAGACCGTCCGGCTCACGCACGATTGGACAGACGACGATCTCGACGGGGAGGTTCAGGTCGAGAGTCATCCGGCGGATGACGAGGGTTTGCTGCGCATCTTTCTGACCGAAATAGGCGCGATGCGGCATGGTGATATTGAACAGCTTGCACACGACTGTGGCGACGCCGCGGAAATGGCCGGGACGCGCGGCGCCTTCCAGCGGCGCGGCGATCGGTCCGGCATCGACGAACGTGCCAAACCCGGGCGGATACATTTCGGCGACGTCCGGCGCGAAGACGAGATCGACCTTTTCGGCTTCGAGGAGCGCCAGATCACGCGGCAGGTCGCGCGGATAGCGCGCCAGGTCTTCCGTCGGACCGAACTGCGTCGGGTTGACGAAGATCGTCGTGATAACGTGGTCGTTCTCGGCGCGGGCGCGGCGCACGAGTGAGAGATGCCCTTCGTGCAGATACCCCATCGTCGGCACAAGACCCACCGTGCCGTGCAGAGCGGCGCGCGCCGCGCGGAATTCGTCAATCGTGGCAATCACGCGCATAGCCGACCTACGCTAGTCCCTCCAGCGCCTCGCGCAGCGTTGCTTCATCCATCCGGCTGCTATGTTCGTCGGCGGGGAAGCTGCGTTCGCTGACAGCGGCGATGTATGCGGCAGCGGCAGCGCGAATGATCGGCGCCAGTTCGGCGAAGCGACGCGCATGACGCGGCTTGAAATCGTCACGCAACCCGAGCATATCAGTGGACACCTGCACCTGCCCATCGCAGTGCGGACCGGCGCCGATGCCGATTGTCGGGATGCGCAGACGTTCGGTGATCGCGGCAGCCAGTTGCGCTGGAACCAGCTCGAGCACCAGTGCAAACGCGCCTGCCTCTTCGAGCGCCAGGGCGTCCTCGATCATACGGCGGGCGGCGGTGGCGGATCGCCCCTGCACCCGCGCTTTCCCAAAGACATGCACTGACTGTGGCGTATACCCCAGATGCCCCATAACCGGCACGCCACATTCGACCAAACGACGAACGATCGGCGTCATCGCCTGTCCGCCTTCGAGTTTTACCGCCTGCGCGCCCCCTTCCTGCATCAACCGGCGCGCTGCGGCGATTGCCATATCCACCGTTGCATAGGTCAGGAAAGGCATATCGGCGACAATCAGCGCCGACGGCGCGCCGCGCGCGACAGCGGCTGTATGGCGCACCATGTCGTCAAGGGTCACCGGGATGGTCGAACCGAAGCCAAGCACATTATCGCCGAGCGAGTCGCCAACCAGCAGTATTGGAACGCCAGCGGCGTCGAACAGCGCGGCGGTGATCGAGTCGTAAGCGGTCAACATTGCAATCGGCTCGCCGCGCGCCTTCATCTGCTGAATGTCGGTAATGGTTTTTCGCATGACGTGACAGAAAAAAGCGGCGAGGAGGGATCTCTGATCCGACCTCGCCGGATATACCTGTGCAGAAACGTGCGCTACACCAGGCTCAACAACTCATTTGCAGTGCGCTTCATCTCGAGGAAGACGAGGCCGAGTTTTGCCTTGCTGGCGGCGAGCGCGGTCAATACCGCCTCATCTCCAATCGACACCAGCACGACGTATCCTTCTTCACCCCGGACGAACACCTGATCGAGCTGCCCGCGCTTCAATTCGTTCGCGATCCGCTCCCCAAGCGACAGCATAGCGGCGCTCATCGCGGAGACGCGATCCTCTTCCACATCAGCCGGCAGCGCCGAGGCCATGATCAGGCCGTCTACACTCACGACAGCAGACGCCTCGATGTCGGGCGTGTTCATCTGCAAGGCCTTGAGATGCCGAACCATCTCCTCGGTTCTGCTAGCCATTCAGGTCCTCCTCAGGACATTGGAATGAACGAAAGCTGATTTTTCTCTCCTTGCGGCGCGGGCAACCCTGTCTCGCAGCATTCACGACAGACGCCCGTATAGTGCAAGTCGCTGATATTCTACTACACTTTTTGACAGAGAGCAACTGGTAATCGCGTGAATTGGCGGTATGAACGCGGCGTTTGCGGACGACAGGTTATCACAGCGCAAACAGATATGTTACGACGCCGACGATCATGGTTCGAGCCGTTCGCGCAAACGACGGTCCGCTTCGGTCACGGCGTCGGCTGGCGTGGTGAGACCAAGCAGCGCCTGACGCTGCATCCGCCTGATTTCCTGCTCCACAAAGGCGCGTGCGCTTGCGTTGGACATTGGGAGCCCTTGTTCCGCCTGGGCGCGGAAGACCCGCGCAGCAATCTCCTGCGGCGAGTCGCCGGTCAGCGCCAGGGCGCGCGACGCTGGCTGCATGTCGCTTTGCAGTAGAATGGACTGCGCTTCTGTGCTGATCATGAAGCGGATAAAGCGAGCTGCCGCCTCGCGCTCGCTTATCCCGGCAAGACTGTTAATCGCCAGGACATCAGCGCGCACATACGGACGTGGCGCCTTTCCCGTTTCACTCAGGCGCGGCAGCGGAGCAACGCCGACCTGTTCGCCCCACAGACCGCGATACATGCCAATCTGGTGCGCCCAATCGAAGGTCATAATCGCGCGCCCGTCCTTTAGCTCGCGATCAACCAGGATGCTGCTTTCGCTCCGTGCCAGAATACGCGGGTCATTCTGAAGACCGGTCAACCAGGCGAGCCACTGTTCCGCACCGGCGCGACCGGTTGTGCCAAGCGCAACTCGCCCTTCGTCATCGAAAATCCGACCGTCAAAGGCATACAGATACCCGATCATATTGTCGTGCGACAGATTGAGCGCTAACCCCCAGATCGGCGGTTGGGCTTCCGGGTCGCTCAGGCCGCGCCCAACAGCAAGCATAGTGGCGGTATCTTCGGGAGGGACGGTAAGATTGGCTGCATTGTAGTAGAGCGCAATCGTGTCAAAGCGTACTGGCGCCCCGTACAGCCGCAGCGCGCCGCCCGCGTCGCGCGCCTGCGCTCCCGCCAGCGTCACTGGCAGGAGCGTATCAGTCTCCTGCGCTGGTATCAGATCATCGAGTGGGAGCAACACCCCCGCCTCTGCCAGTCCGCCGATCCAGGTGTTCGGAATGAGGATCAGATGGGGACCGCTGCCAGCCGCAACAGCGGCGCGCAGTTCGGCGGCGAAGCTTGCCAGCGGCACCGATTGCAGCACGATGCGCCCGTCGCTCCGCTGACGGTTGTACTGCTCCACCAGGCGTCCGAGCGCCTGCCGATCATTGCCCGACCATCCATGCCACAGGAGGAGTGGTCCGACGCTGGAAGCGTTTGCGACAATCGTCGGGACGGAAGAGGTTTCGGGCGCGCTGTTCGACTCACATCCGGCGAGCAGCGCAGCAACCAGTAGAATGGCAACCAGACGGCATCGCATGATCCGGCGAATACTCCTGTCATCCGCCGGATTATAGCATACCGACCGGTACGCTGCTCAGTCGACGGATACGACGATGCGCGGCAGCTCGACGAAATGATCCATGCCGTCGGTCTGATAGACGTAGGTGCGCTCTTCCGCCGTGGTCATGGCGCAATGGTTGCCATGCCGGTCGATCGCTATCAGGCTCATGACGTTTGGCGTGCCGCGCAGCACAGGCGCAAGATCGCGAAAGGCTTCACGGCATGCCTCTTCGAGCGGATAGCCCGCCTTGAGGTACAGGACGACACTGCGCGCCGTCGCCGCGCGGATCGCCGCCTCGCCCCATCCGGTGCACGCCGCCGCGCCATAGCGGTCGTCGGCGTAGTTGCCGCCGCCGATAATTGGCGAGTCGCCCAGACGTCCGGGGTACTTCCACGCCCATCCGCTGGTGCTGACTGCCGAGGCGATCCGACCCTGACGATCCTGCGCGATAAAGTTGACCGTGCCGGTCACATGTTCGGGGTCCTTCGTCAACGCAGCGCTTCGTCGGAGGAGTGCGGCGACCAGTTCAGGCACACCCTGCCAGTTGATCGTCGTGCGCCCTTCAAGACCGGCGCGCCAGACCTGTTCGGCGTACTCCGTCAGCAGGTTCTCGCGTTGCATGCCGATTTCGGCAGCGAAACGCGCCGCGCCTTCGCCGACCAGGATGACGTGCGGCAGGTCTTCCATCACCCGCCGCGCCACGCTGATGGCGTAACGATACCCCTTCAGCGCTCCCACGGCGCCTGCCCGCAATGTCGTTCCGTCCATAATCGAGGCGTCGAGTTCAACCTCGCCAAGCAGGTTCGGGTACCCGCCGTAGCCGACCGAATGATCGTCGGGGTTGTCCTCCACCAGCCGCGTCGCCGCTTCGACAGCGTCGAGCGCCGAGCCTCCCGCCTGCAGGATGGCCCATCCAGCGGCAATGCCCACGCTGCCATTGCTGCTGCCGATGATGATCATGTCGCTCAACTCGCTTTCTGTTGCGCTGTCTTCTCAAATGCGAGCACCATGTAGCGCATGAGGCGCAGGCGGTGCAGCCAGCCAAAAACGGTGAAGAGTTCCGCCATGCCGTAGTGATCCGGCAGCAGATGGCGGATCAGTTTGCGCCAGACCGGAAAGGTGGGCAGCAGGCCGCGCGTGACGTCATCGATAACGACCGGCTGCAGCCCGATGCGCCGCGCCGTGCGCTGGTAGACATCGAGCGTGTAACTCAGGTCGAACGGTCCAAAACTCGGCTCGATGATGCGCTCAACGGTTCCGCCAAGCATCCAGAGCGCCGTGCGCATGATCCAGGTCGGCACGAAATCGGAGAGCGCCAGGCGTCCGCCGGGTCGCAACACCCGGTGCGCTTCACGAAGAAACATTTCGCGGTTGGGGAAGTGAAAGCTGCACTCGACCGCCAGTACGGTATCGAACGACTCATCGGCATAGGGCAGATGCATGGCATCGCCAATCGAAAAATCAACCAGGTTGCCGGGACGGGCACAGGCGACGTGGCGCGCCTGCTCGATCTGCGACGGGTCGATATTCAACCCTAGCAGTTCAACCTGATCGAAGTGTTCGTTGAGCAGCGCCAGCGTGCCGCCGATGCCGCAGCCGACATCGAGCACGCGCTGACCGGAGCGCACGTTGCCGGCCCTGATAATCCGCAGGGTCAGCGCATCGGCAGCGCGCACGAAATCGTCAATTGAACCATCGGCGCGCGCCGGGTCTTCCCAGAACCCGAAATGAACGTGCCGACTGAAAGCGGCGAGCGCCACCGGATCGGCGGCGCGTCGTCGTTCCAGCACCCGCTCGAAGTAAGTCAACCCGACCTGTGACTGACGTTTAGTAATTGTCTTCATACCGGCGAAACAGGACAACGGCGTTTTGCCCGCCGAAGCCGAACGCATTGGCAAGCGCAACCCGTACATCCTGGCGGCGCGCCTGGTTGGGCACATAATCGAGATCACATGCCGGATCGGGTGTTTCATAGTTGATCGTCGGCGGGACCATGCCGGTTTCGATGCTCTTGATGCACCCGATTGCCGCCAGGGCGCCCGCCGCGCCCGCCGTATGCCCAATCATCGACTTGATGCCGCTGACCGTCACGCGATACGCATGGTCGCCGAGCGCACGCTTGATCGCAGCCGTCTCGGCGGCGTCGTTGAGCGGGGTGCCAGTGCCATGAGCGCTGATGTGGTCAACATCCTCCGGGCGCAACCCGGCATCCTCGATAGCGCGGGTGATGGCGAGCGCGGCAAACTCGCCGCCGGGCGCGGGCGCCGTGAGATGGTAGGCGTCCCCGGTTGCGCCGAATCCAGCGACTTCGGCGTAGATGCGCGCGCCGCGCGCCAGGGCATGCTCCAGTTGTTCGAGCACGAGAATGCCGCACCCTTCGCCGCCAGCGGTCCCCTTGCGGTTGGCGTCGAACGGGCGCACCGCGCGCGCCGGATCGTCGCCGGGCGGCGCAATCGCGCCAATGACCCCGAACGCCATAGCGTTGAGCGCTGTCACCCCGGCGTCGGTTCCGCCGCAGACCGCGATCAGCGCATCGCCACAATGCACCATGCGCGCCGCCTCGCCGATCGCGTAGGTTCCGGTAGCGCATGCGAGCACCGGCGTCGTTGTGGGACCGTGCAACCCGTACTGCATCGCCACCTGACACGACGCCATGTTGTAGATGAACGTTGGCATGTAGAAGGCGTCCACCCGCCGCCGTCCTCTGGCTTCAAACGCGAGCGTCTGCTCTTCCACCTCCGCCGTGCCGCCGAGCGATGTGCCAATATCGACTGCAATCTGCGTCCGGTCGATGGCGTCGAGGTTCAGCCCG
This sequence comes from Roseiflexus sp., assembly GCA_025055265.1. Classification (GTDB taxonomy): domain Bacteria; phylum Chloroflexota; class Chloroflexia; order Chloroflexales; family Roseiflexaceae; genus Roseiflexus. The sequence goes on along the minus strand of JANWXL010000043.1, from coordinate 11,439 downwards.
CTGTCGCGGAGCGCCTCGCCAGCGGCAGCGACCGCAAACTGTGCGAAGCGCGCCATGCGCCGCGCCGCCTTTGCGTCCATGAAGTCGCAGGGGTCGAAATCGCGCACCTCGGCGGCGATGACATAGGGAATCGTCGTGATGTCGTAGCGGGTGGCGAATGAGATGCCGGATCGCCCCTCCAGCATGGCGTTCCAGAATGCCGTCACGCCAATGCCGAGGGGCGTAACCGCCCCCATACCGGTAACCACAACGCGGTGTGTCGGTTTCGATTTCATACGGTTGTTGCAGGTCGCACGCCGGTTGCACGCAGGCGCTCTTCGATCCAGGCAAGGTCTGCGGCGCTCATCGCGGGCGGCGGCGGTTGCGTATAATTGATCAACACGTCATACCCGACCAGCGCAAAGCAGGCGTCCACTGCATGTTGCAGGTCCAGCACTGCATCGGCGTCCGGCGGCGGCAGCGGAACCGGCACGCGCGGCAGACGTTTATCGAAAAAGGCGCACCAGACATCAGTATACGGGCGACGCTCGAAACGACTGAGATAAACATAATACGGAGCAGGCGGCGGCGTGCCGTGCAAGGCAATCCGCGCCCCCTGGCGCAGCAGATCGATCTCCAGCAGATGGGTTTCGGTTTTGAGCAATTCCAGTCGGCGACGCTGATACTCATCGTACCCGGCGCCATACTTGCTGGCTGGCGACAGGATTTCGATCAGCGTCACCAGGCGCCGTTCCGCCACATCACGGCTCTCGACGCTGAGTTGGGGCGTTTCCAGCGCGCTCGGAAGCGAGACTGACGGCTCGTCTACTGCAAGCGCCGCTGCAACTGACTCCCGGCTCTCCTTCACCTGTCGCTCGACAACGTGCACGTCGGGATGAAAGACCCGCTGTTCAGGCGCGCCAAACAGACTGACCGCCGGACAGTCGAGTACATATCGCTTCGCCAGCAGCGCCACATAGCGCGGTCGGATCTGCGGCATTAGCTCGACGCTGATCTGGTGCGCCAGGCGTTCGTGAGACTCCTGAAACGACTCACCCTCGAGATACGGGTCCATCCCGGGAAATGGCGATGGCATGAGGTCCCCTCCTGTTCGGGCGGTCATTATAACACTATGTCTGACGAGAAGCGAGATGTGAGCAGTGAGAAGCGTGATGGTTGCAGATCAAGGGCAGGAAGGTTATGTGTGATAACGTAATAGGGGCAGGAGCGGCGTTATGGCAAACGTTTCCGGTACATGGGGTATGGCGGGTGACGCATAGGAAGAAGCGCAGCGGCGCCCTGTCTGCGATTGGGAATGACAGTCTATACGGGCGCGACGACGCCTTACCCATGATCGCCGCGCCCGTGATGTCTCGTAGGAAGATCAACCCAAACCCAGACAATCTCGCTTGCACCTGTGGAGCGGTTGGCGCTGGCTGAGCCTGTCGAAGCCAACGCCGATCACGAGATTGTCCAATATCTTGTTGATCTTCCCTTTAGAATTCGGAGAACACGATCCGCGGCGCCTTGTTGCGACCATGTTCGACATCTTCGAACGCCTCATTCACGTGATCGAGCGCGCGCGTCTCATAGAGCACCCGCGTCTTCCCGGCGGCGTGCAGCGCGAACGTCTCCGCCAGGTCCGCACGGGTGCCGACGATTGAGCCGATCACGTGGATTCCATTGAGCACTGTCTCGAAGATCGGCAGCTGGATGTGGTTGTCGGCAGGAAGTCCAACGAACACCAGTCGCCCGCCCCGGCGCAGCGATCGATACGCCTGCTCGAACGCCTTCGGCGAGACCGCCACGCAGATCGCAGCATCCGCGCCGCCCCATTTCTTCAGTTCCTCGACCGGATCCTGCGTTCTGGCGTTGATCGTAATGTCAGCGCCGAGTTCCCGTGCGGTCTGCAACCGCTCATCGAGCAGGTCGACCGCTGCTACCGTCGCACCGGCGATTTTCGCGTACTGCAATGCCAGGTGCCCCAGTCCGCCGACGCCAAAGATGGCCACCAGCTCTGAAGGACGCGCCCCGGAGACTTTTACTGCCTTGTAGGTCGTGACGCCTGCGCAGGTAAGCGGCGCAGCGTCGAGCGGTGAAATGCCCTGCGGCACAATGCCGACGTATTTCGCAAAGGCTTTGGCATACTGGGCATACGCGCCATCAAGGAAATAGCCGGTGTTGAGTTGGCGCTCGCAGAGCGTTTCCCAGCCAGAAGCGCAGTACTTACAATCGCCGCAGGCATACCCCAGCCAGGGGATCGCCACGCGGTCGCCTTCCTTCACGTTGGTCACGCCTGGTCCAACGCTTTCAACAATGCCGACGCCCTCGTGTCCGGGGATAAAGGGCAGTTTCGGCTTCACGGGCCAGTCGCCGTGCGCTGCGTGAATATCGGTATGGCACAGCCCCGACGCTTCGATTTTGACCACGATCTCGCCAAATCCCGGCTCAGGCTTGGGTAATTCCTCAATTCGCAACGGTTGCTGGAAGTCGTGGACGACAGCGGCCTTCATTGTCTGCATTGGCTCTCCTCCTTATTTGGACGCTCATATAAATGATGCGGACCACCGAATTGGGGCGTCAACACCTCTGACAGACAGACTCCTTCACTTTGAAAGGAAAACGAAGTTTCCATCAAGACATTTCAGAAAATACGAATCACGCTATCAGGACTGTAACTGACCTGACATCAATCAGAAAGTCGTTCTGAAAGCTATGAAGCAAAGCGGATTGCGGAAAGGGCTAAATACGGGGGCTTTGCAACCTCCGTCTAGGCGCGAAGCGCACTCAAACTCAGCAGAGAAATAAATTCCCTACCTGCATTCAAATGCTCTGTCAGTCTGTCTTGATATGGCAGAACTGAAGCGTGAGTACGGAGTCGGGTCAATACATAGAAGACGTATTGGAACTATAGCATATAGTCAAAAAAATGTCAATAGTTTCATAAGCGTTGAACATTGAAGGTGTTGGCCGCCCAAAGGCGCGACTCACGGCGTTGGAAGGCGAAGGGGCAGAAGGCGGGAAGGTGCAACAAGGCGAGAGACGAGAGGCAAGAGGCGAGAGGGATGAGGCGAGAGAGAACGGGGCAAAAGAGACGAGGGCGCATTCGCTCATTCGTTTCCATTCGTTTATTCGCTTCCCTATTCGTTGACAGGCGAAAGAGGCGAGAGGCAAGAGACAAGAGGCAAGAGACAAGAGGGTTGAAGGTGGGAAGGTGCAACAAGGTGAGAGGCGCGGGGCAAGAGGTGAAAGGGTTGCAGGTGGAAAGCGAGAAGGGTGCAGATTGAGTCGAGATCTAACCCCTAACCCCTAACCCTAACCCCTAACCCCCATTTGCTGAAACGCCCCTTCCGCAGTACCATACCGGGTGTCATCGTCAAACCCTGGATGTATGCGGATGATCGAACCTTTGCGCTTGATCGTCAATGATATTTCAATCGAGTACGGCGCGCGGCGGGTGCTGGCGGGCGTATCGTTCGAGTTGTGCGCTGGTGAGACGCTGGTGGTGGCGGGCGCCAATGGCAGCGGAAAGAGTTCCCTGTTGCGGGTGATCTGCGGGTTGCAGCGTCCGGCGCGCGGTACAGTGACAATCGAGATGAACGGATCGATCCTCCGCCCGTCGGAGGCGCTGCACCTCCTCGGCTGGGTTGCGCCTGATCTGCACCTCTACCGTGAATTGACCGCCCTGGAGAATCTGGCGTTCTTCGCCGCCGTGCGCGGTATGCGCTGCACCCGCGCCGATCTGGAAGCGCTGCTCGATGAAGTCGGGTTGGGCGGGCGCGGCGATGATCTTCTGGCAGCGTATTCGTCGGGCATGACGCAGCGGTTGCGCTACGCCTACGCGCTGCTGCACCATCCGCGCATTCTGGCGCTCGACGAGCCGACGGTGACCTTCGATGCGCGCGGCGTGGCGCTGGTCGAACAGGTGATCGCCCGGCAACGCGAACGCGGCATTACTGTCATCGCCACCAATGATCCGCGCGAAGAGCGGTTTGGCGATTACATTCTTCGGTTGGGGCAGGAGCGCTGATGAACGTTGAGAAACAAATCCGGTTGATCGGCGCCGCCCTGTCGTGCGTTTTCTAAGCTGCGGGCTAATGAGGATAATGAGTCCGGTAAACGTGTGCCGCCGAGCCGCGCGTTCTTTGAGCTGCGGGCTACTGGAGTTTGAGAAAATAATCCGGCGCCGCCCAGTCTAGCCCGCGCAGGCGGGCTTCGCAACCGTAGCCCGCGACTTCAGGCGCCGGGCGAGTGGGCTATTCTTAATCGCCATAAGCGCCGGAGCGAGACGAAGACATGGACCCGCATCTTTCATCCCGGAGCACGGTTGAGGCTTCTGCGATAGCGGCGCCGCCGGAAGCGCCGCTGCTGGCGGCGGCGTGGGCAGTGTTCCGCAAAGACGTGCGCAGCGAACTGCGTACGCGCTATGCGCTCAACGCCATTCTGCTGTTTGCCGTCAGCACTGTCGTGGCGATGAGCCTGGGGATGGGACCGTTGACCATCTCGCGCAACGCCGACCTGCCGATTATCCGGGCGGCGTTGCTGTGGGTGGCTATTCTGTTCGCGGCATTTACCGGACTGGCACGCGCCTTCGTGCACGAGGAGGAAGCGCGCACCGCTGCGGCGCTGCGCCTCTCTGCCCGCCCGACCGCCGTCTTCCTCGGCAAACTGCTGTTCAACCTGGCGTTGCTGCTGCTGCTTGTCGTGGTGACGACCGTGTTGTTCGTCATTATGCTGCGGGTGGAGGTTGGCAATCCGGGGCTGCTGGCGGCGCTGCTGCTGGCGGGCAGCCTGGGGCTTGTAGCGGCGACGACCCTGATCGCGGCAATCATTGCGCGCGCAAGCGTCAAGGGCGCGCTGTTTGCGGTGCTGTCGTTCCCGTTGCTTGCGCCGCTGCTGGTGGTCGCCATTCAGGGGAGCGCCAACGCCCTGGCAGGGCGCGGCTGGGAGAGCGGCGTCGGCGCCCTGCAGGTGCTGGCGGGGTATACAATTGCTCTCTTTACTGCTTCACTTTTCCTGTTCAACAGTGTGTGGGAACCGTGAAAACATTTGATTTACCTCAGCACATGTAGTATCATTTCAGCAATCAGCATCCGCGCGATGCCTAGAAAGAGCCGCTCCATGAGTGACAGGCTTCGCCTCGATCAGGCCGCCAAGATCCTCCTTGGCGTCTGGATGGCCGGAATCATCGTTGCGATGTTTCTGGTCGTGCCGCAGTACGTCGGTCTCGGCGACGCCGGGCGCATCATTATCCTGCACGTTCCCACTGCCTGGATCACGACCGTCGCGTTCGCCGTTTCGGCGGTGTACAGCATCCGGTATCTCTGGAAACGCCGCGCAGCGGACGACGCTGGCGCCGTGGCGGCGGCTGAAGCCGGGTTCCTGTTCTGTACGCTGGCGACCGTTTCGGGCATGTGGTTTGCCAATATCGTATGGGGTACGCCCTGGAACTGGGACCCGCGCGAGACGACGATTCTTATTCTGTTGCTGATCTATGCCGCTTACTTTGCGCTGCGTTCGGCGCTTGACGATGTCGAGCGCCGCCGGCGCCTCTCGGCGGTCTACAATCTCTTCGCGGCGGTGACGATGCCGTTCCTCCTGTTCGTTGCGCCGCGCATGGCGGAGAGTACGCTGCATCCGAATTGCGCGTTCATCCAGGGCAGTCACTGTGATGGCATCTGGCTGGAGTTGAACGGAACGCGCGTCGGGCAACTCGGCGATGTGGTGCTGGCGCTGCAGGGAGTCGAGCAACGCGGCGATCTCGCAGTGGCGCAGGTGGAGGTGCGCATGCCCGGGTTGCGCGAGGTCGCGCTGCTGGAGCCGTCATTTGAACTGTCAACCGGCAAACCGGCGGATCGCCCCGAGTTCCCCGGTCAGCAGTTCCTCCTGGCGGTCGAAGGGGTCGATCTGGCCAATGGGCGCGTGTTGCTCAATATGGAAGCGCCGGGAACCGGGCTGCTGAGCAATAGCCGCACCTTCTGGACCTTCATGGCGGCGAATATCGGTTTTCTGGGATTGTTTATCTGGCTCTATCGACTACGCGCCGACGTGCTGCTGTTGCAGGATCGCCTGGCGCGACGGGAGGTGGCGTATGAACTTCCTGCTTGAGCCGGCCATTGCCATTTACACGGCGCTGGCAGTGGCGCTGACGGTCTGGATTGGCATTTTTATCTTTCTGTGGCGGATCGATCGCGCCACCCGCGAACTGCGCCGCCGCCTCGATGAGGAAACGCCTGCCGAACCGCTAAACGCGCCGCGCGCGACCCTCGAAACGCGCAACGGTCATACGCGCGAGACGGTGTCGATGACAGACTCTCAAAAGTAAGCGTTCTGGACGCCAGGAGGCATCATGGCGACGTTTTCTTCTCCGGTTCGCCGCACACCGGCGATTAAGCCGCTCCACCTGATCGGTGCGGCGGTCATTGCGCTGGCGATAGGTCTGGGGTACTACGGCCTCACTGCGTCGTACCGACCGTACACTGTGAGCATTGATGAAGCGACGAAGAGCGGGCGCAGCGTGCAGCTCGCCGGGTACCTCGGCGATATGGGCAGGTACGACGCCGACGGCAACTTCGTCTTTATGTTGCAAGATAGTACGGGCAAGATGATCCCGGTCGTCTACGCCAAGCCGAAGCCGTCGAATTTCGAGCAGGCGGTCAGCATCGTGGCGATTGGTCATTACGACGCGGCGCGCGGCGTCTTCCTCGCCGATGATTTGCTGGTCAAGTGCCCGTCGAAGTATCAGGAAATGCAAGCGGCGACGCAGTAACGCGGATGGTCTTTATGCCTGCCTCTGGTGGCAGGCATAGCGCTGGCTGAGCCTGTCGAAGCCAACGCTGCACCGAAGTCGAAATGGCGACCAGGCGGGCGTTGCGTTGGCTGAGCCTGTTGAAGCCAACGCCGCACGAACAACGTCCAGGCGTGACTCGCTCAGGGTGAAGCGCTCTAGATTCGAGGCGGTATGTATCTGCTCGGAACGACACTGATCATCGCAGGGCTGGCATCCGCCCTGCTGGCGACTGCCGGGTATGCGCTGGCGCCGCGCGGCAATCTGGCGGCGCTGACCTTTGGACGGATCGGCGTGCGGATGACGCTGGTTGCGGTGCTGGCGGTCGTGGCGCTGATGAACTATCTGTTCATCGCGCAACGGTATGATTTTGACTATGTCTACAACTACACCTCGCGCGACCTGGATCCTGCCTTCCGTGTGGCGGCGGTCTGGGCCGGGCAGCCGGGGTCGTTCGTGATCTGGGCGCTATGGGGCGTGATTGCAGCGCAGTTTCTGGTGCGCCGCACGCGCCACTCCGAGCCGTATGTCCTGACAGTGTTCATGGCGATCCAGGCGGCGCTCCTGTTCTACATGCTCATCCGCAACCCGTTTATGCCCTTTATGCAGAATGGCGTGGCAGTGACGCCGCCGGACGGCAAAGGTCTCAACCCGACGCTCCAGAATATGTGGATGCTCATCCATCCGCCGGTGCTGTTCATCGGGTTTGCGCTGATGGCTGTGCCGTTTGCCTTCGCTATCGGCGGGTTGTGGCGCCGCGACTACGATGGCTGGGTGCACGATGCGCTGCCCTGGACGCTGGCTGCCTGGACGTTCCTCGGTCTGGCATTGCTGCTTGGCGGCTACTGGGCATATGAGACGCTGGGCTGGGGCGGCTATTGGGGATGGGACCCGGTCGAGAATTCGTCGCTGGTACCCTGGCTCACATCTACCGCCTTGCTCCATGCCATGCTCGTGCAGCGCACCGGTCACGGGCTGCGGCGCACAACGTTCGCGCTGGCGATTGCCACCTACATTTTCGTCTTTTACTCAACGTTCCTGACCCGCAGCGGCGTACTGTCGTCCTTCTCGGTACACTCGTTCGTCGAGGAAGGACTGAAAACGGTGCTCTTCGCATCGCTGGCGATCCTTGCCATCGGCGGCTTCGGCGTCCTGGCATGGCGCTGGCGCGATATTCCGAGCAAGCCGCTCTCCGACAAGCTCCTCTCGCGCGATAGTTTCTTCGTGCTGGGAATCATTGCGCTGCTGGTCATCGCAGCAGTCGTTGGGTTGGGAACCTCGATGCCGCTTATTTCCGCCATCCCTGGCGTCGGGCATCGGTTGCAGGCGCTCTTCGCCGGTTCATTCAAAATTGACGATGGAACGACGTTCGACCCCAACGCAGAGCCGTTCGCCGATGGGCGCTTCGGTCTGGTGGGCGATTTCTACAGCACTACAGTGCCGCCGCTGGGGTTGATTCTGGTCATCCTCCTGATCATTGGTCCGCTGCTCGGCTGGCGTGACACGAATAAACGGTCGCTCCTCCGCGCGCTGCGCTTCCCGGCGCTCTTTGCGGTCATTATCGCCTGTGTGGGATTGCTGCTTGGCGCGCGCGATCCGTTGCCGCTGGCGTATGTGACACTGTGTGCATTTGCGTTTGGGACGAACGTGCTGATGATTGTCCGCACGCTGCGGAGCGGCTGGCTGCGCATCGGCGGCTACCTGGCGCACGTCGGTCTGATGGTCTTCCTGGTTGGCGCAGTCGCCTCGACCCTGTACGCGACGGAGGAAGTGCGCCTGCTGGTGCCGGAAGGGGAGAGCGTCAGCGCCTTCGGATATACGGTAACCTTCAACGGCTGGCGGCAGACGCCGGAGGGACGCGGCATTCTTGATCTGACAGTGACTCACGGCAACGAAACGTTCCGCGCTACCCCGCAGCTCTATTTCAACCAGATGATGGGCGCTACAATGGCGACTCCCGCCATCCGCAGCGAGCTGTTCCGCGATGTCTACATCTCGCCGTCGGAGTACCAGCCGCCGTATGACCGCAATATGGCGGATATGGGCATCGGGGAAACGGGAAGAGTCGGACCCTATGAAATCACCTTCCTGGCGTTCGATGTGCCGGATGCGCACGCTACTGGCAGCGCCGACGTGGGGGCGAAACTGCGCGTCACCTACGAGGGGCAGTCGGTCGAACTGACGCCAAAAGTGCGGCTGGTCACCACTCCGTCGGATCCGGTCGGCAACATTGTGGACCTGCCCGCCGAATTGCCCGGCGGTCACAAGGCGACGCTGGCGGCGTTCGATCCGCTGGAGCGGCGGGTGCTGATCCGCGTCGAAGGGTTGAACCTGCCGGTTGATCCGGCGAAAGCCGTCATCACGCTGAGCCTGAAGCCAGGGGTCATGCTGGTGTGGCTGGGGGTCATCATTGGCGTGACCGGCGGACTGATTGCAGTGGTGCGGCGCACGCTCGAAGGGCGCGGCGCGCTCGAGGGGCGGCGGGTGCGCCTGCCGCGCGGGTTTGGCGAACTGGCGCGCTTTGTAAGTTCGCGCTGATATGGCGACACAGGATTATTACGAGATACTGCAGGTTGCGCCTGATGCTGATGAAGAGGCGATCACCACAGCCTACCAGCGCCTGCGCGAACAGTACGACCCGAACAAGTTGAACGGCGCTGCTGCGGAACTGGTCGAACTGGCGCAGCAGCGCCTGGCGATCATTGATGAGGCGTATGCAACGCTGTCTGATGCACAGCGTCGCGCGCAGTACGACGCGCAGCGTCAGGCGCTCCTGGAAGAATTGCCCGATTATCGTCCGCTGCCCCCGGCGCAGCATACAGAGCGTCCGCGCGATTTCAACCCCCGCCCGATGCTGAGACAGCCAGCGCCATCCGCACAGATCGCCGGTCCGGCAGCGGCAGTCATTGCCGTGCTGGCAGTTGCGCTGGCGTCGATCATTGGCGGGTTGATCCTGACCGGCGGCGGCAGCGTGCCGAGGGCTGTCCCCACTCCCACAACCTCGCCGATGGATGCGCTGGAGAGCATGATCGCCCGCGCCCGTCAGATCGCCGAGCAGAACGAGAACGATGCGCAGGCGTGGGTGGATTATGCCAATCTCCTGTACGATAGCGTGCAGATCGTGCGCGAGCAGGCGCCCGACAGCGTGCTGTACCAGCAACGCCTGCCGCGCTGGCTTGAAGCGGCGAAGGCTTACGAGCGCGTGCTGGAGCTTGATCCGACAAATGCAGTCGCGCGCGGCGACCTTGGCGCGTCCCGCTGTTTCTACGGCGCTGGCGTCGGTGATCAGACGTTTGTGCTTGAGGGGCTGAAGGACCTGGAGGCGGCAACGGCGGCGCGCCCCGAAGATACGCGCCTGTTGCTCAATCTTGGCTCGTGCCTGGCATCAACCCAGCCGCCGCGCACCGATGAAGCCATCGAGGTCTGGCAACGGATTATTTCAATTGCGCCAGCCGGATCGCCCGTCGCCAACGAAGCACAGCGCCTGATCGATCTGGCGCGCAAGTAGCGCAATGTTCACAACACTCAAACCGCACGTTGAACCGTCTTGCGCCGGGCGTTGGCTGAGCCTGTCGAAGCCAACGCCCGACATACAAAACATAGCCCATGCGTTACGGTTGGCTGCCGATGAGACTGACGCCGCAGCGCTCCGCTGCACGCCAAAGGGCGGTGTCGAGCGTTGCTAATGGCAGCCCATTGCGCATAGCCGTCTCCAGATACGCAGCGTCATAGGTGGACAGGCCCTGTTCACGCGCAAGCGTCACAACATCGTTCAACATACGAGGCGCTGATACGGCTTCTATCTCAATCGGCAGGGCGCGAATCAACGTCAGAAAGCGGCTGCTTTCCGCCTGGCTCAACCGTCCACGTCGCTCGGCGCCGAGCAAGGCGTTTCCAATCTCTAGAGACCAGATGGCAGGAACCAGCGCTGAAGTTTGCGCCAACCGATCCAGCGCCAGGTCAGCCAGATCGCTGCTCTCATCCTCAAAACACCAGGCGAGAGCGACAGACGCATCGAGGACAAACCGCTCACCAATGCTCATGACCGCCCTTCCTGGATCAACTCGCGCAGGGCGACTCCGTTCAGACGCCGCCCCTTGCGAAATGCCCGGAGTTCGGCGATGACCTCGGCATATGGACGTGCGGCGGTTTCCTCCAGCGGTGCAAGGACGGCAACTGGCGTTCCATGAAGGGTAATGACAATTCGCTCACCCCGACGAACACGAGCCAGCAATTCGGAGAAGCGGGTTTTTGCTTCGTACGATCCGATGGTGATCACCGCAATTATCCTTTCGTCCAGGAAGATCAACCAGATATGAGACAATCTCGTGATCAGCATTGGTTTCGACAGGCTCAACCCGCGTTGGCTGAGCCTGTCGAAACCAACGCCAACCGCTCTACGGGTGTAAGCGCGTTTGTCCAGGTTTGGATCTCTCTTCCTATGAAACCAGTCTACGACTAGTCTATTTATGTTTCGCGTTCTGTCAAGGACGCGTAAAACCACTCTTTTCAGGCAAGCAGGCGATGTGTCACTCGTCACTCATCACTCGTCACTGATCAGCGCGATGCCCGCGCTATCGGGAAAAGCACCCAGACTCAGCAGACTCAAGGACTCAAATTCCGCTATACAGCATCCGCCAAATGTGTTAAAATGCAGGAACATAAACGTTGAC
>JANWXL010000580.1 GCA_025055265.1 Roseiflexus sp. | reverse complement strand
AGCCTATGACCCGCCAACGAGCCAGCGGTATTCTGTTGCACCCGACATCGCTTCCTTCACGATGGGGTATTGGTGATCTGGGGGATGGCGCGTATGATTTTGCCGATCTTCTTGCGGCTGCGGGTCAGCGCATCTGGCAGGTGATGCCGCTCGGTCCCACCGGTTACGGTGACTCGCCATACCAGAGTTTTTCTGCCTTTGCTGGCAACCCGCTGCTAATCAACTTCGACATTCTGCTCGAAGAAACCCTGCTTGCGCCGTCAGACCTCGCCGATGCGCCGATCTTGCCGGATACTTTCGTCGATTATGGCGCGGTCATCCCCTTCAAGCACCGCATCCTTCGGCGTGCATTCGCCAGATTTCAGCAGGGGTACGCCGATCATCTGCGCCCCGATTTCGAGGCGTTCTGCGAGGCGCAGGCGTCCTGGCTCGAGGATTATGCGCTGTTCGCGGCGCTGAAGAGCGCCAACGGCGGCGGTCCATGGTCCACCTGGGATCCGGAACTGCGCAGCCGCAACCCTGGCGCGCTCGAAGCTGCACGTCGCACCTACGCCGACGAGATCGCCTATCAGCGGTTCATCCAGTATCTCTTCTTCGACCAATGGCTGGCGTTGAAGAAGTATGTCAACGACCTTGGCATTCAGATCCTGGGAGATATTCCGATCTTTGTCGCCTACGACAGCGCCGATGTCTGGGCGCATCCCGAGTTGTTCTTCCTCGACGACGAAGGCAAACCAACGGTGGTTGCCGGCGTCCCGCCCGACTACTTCAGCGCAACCGGGCAGTTGTGGGGCAATCCGCTCTATCGCTGGGACGTTTTGAAAGAACGCGGCTACGACTGGTGGATCGAGCGGTTCCGCGCAACGTTGACGCTGGTCGATATTGTGCGAGTTGACCACTTTCGCGGCTTTGCCGCCTACTGGGAAGTGCCAGCCGACGAGGAGACGGCGGTCAACGGTCGCTGGGTCGAAGGACCGGGCGCCGACCTGTTCGAGGCGGTCGAGCGGGCGCTCGGCGCACTGCCCATCGTCGCTGAGGACCTGGGGGTTATCACGCCCGATGTCGAAGAACTGCGCGACCGGTTCGGCTTCCCGGGGATGCGGGTATTGCAGTTCGCCTTTGGCGGCAAAGCCGATCAGCCCTACCTGCCGCATAATCACATTCAGCGCTGCATCGTCTACACCGGCACGCACGACAACGACACAACGCTGGGTTGGTGGCGCACTGCGTCGGAGAAGGAGCGCCGTCACGTACAGTTGTACCTGGGGCGCAGCGGCGATGACATTGCGTGGGATTTCATCCGGGCTGCGCTGTCGTCGGTGGCGGACACGGCGATCATCCCGCTGCAGGATGTGCTGTCGCTGGGGAGCGAGGCGCGCATGAATACGCCGGGCCGTCCCGGCGGCAACTGGACGTGGCGCTTCGGCATGCACCAGTTGACGCCTGAAATCATTTCGCGCCTGCGGGAACTCACGATGCTCTACGGTCGGTATGTCGAACCGGAACCGGAGGAGAAGGAGATCGATCAGGTCGATGAGCAGTCGGTGTATGTGTGAAAGGGCGTCTCACTCCATCCCCAGCCAGCGTACACTGACCGGTCGTTCACCCAGGCCGCTGGCGCGGATCACCTGCTCGTCGCCGGGCATCAGATCGAGATAGTTGTCGCTCCAGACAACGCCATCTCCCGCTGTGAGCACAACACCCTTCGCGGGACGCGCCGCACGGATGTGCAACTCATCATCGGATGCCAGGTCGAGCACGATGACCGGATCGGGGAAGGTCAGATACTTGAGCGGTTCGGGCCAGAGCGAGGCGCGCGCCGCGATCTGATCGTTCACAATAACACGGGCATCGAAGATCAGTGCAGCCCCCGGATCGAAACCGAACTGTCCCAGTTCAGTCGTGCGATTGGGAAGGAGCGACACGCGCAATTTATCGAGCACCATCAGATCGCCGTTGAGGGTCCACGTGCGCAGCTCGACATCAACATCGGCTGCGGCGGTCGTCCCGTTGACCACCCACAGCTCGACGCTATCGGCGGCGCGCGCCAGACCGGGGGCAATCGGCGCGAGCGCACGCCGCACTGCGTAGAGCGCCGGTTTAGAACGCAGATAGTAATCGATCAGCGACCAGCTAATAGCGGGCCAGCAATCGTTCAGTTGCCACACGAGCGCGCCAGCCGTCGCGTAGCGTCCCGGTCCGCCCCAGCGTCGCCTCCAGGCGCGGATGGCGGTCGCCAACGCCTCCGCCTGCACCAGTTGCGTCGCATAGATGTACCCGTCCAGATCGGAAGGGATGCGGACGTTGTCATTCAGGTAGACCGCCAGGCGACGGGGACCGTCGGATGCCTTGTTGTGGTGATCAAGGGTGCGACTCTGGGGGTAGCATTCGGCGGGCGGCGCGAACGCCTCGATCGTGGCGCGATCCGGAAACGCCTGCATGCCGAATTCGCTGACAAAGCGCCCATAGTAGGCGGAATACGCCTGGTAGGGCGCGACACGTCCGTGCCAGATCTCCCAGGTATGCCGGTCGCCAAATGTCTGGTCCGAGCCGTCGGCGCCGCCGTATGGACTGCCGGGCCAGTAGGAGCGCGCTGGATCGAGCGCGGCGCAGACGTCGGGCAACAGGCGTTCGTAGATCAGGCGCGCCGGGAAGCGGTCAGCATTCTCTTCCGGGGTGAGGTTAGGATCGTAGCGACCGGTAGCGGCAGCGATCTGATAATCCTCATTGTTGCCGCACCAGAGCGCAAGGCAGGCATGATGCCGCAGACGCCGCACCTGCGCCTCTGCTTCGGCGCGCACACTGTCGCGGAACCAGCCCGACGCCGGGTAGATGCCGCAGGCAAACATGAAATCCTGCCATACCAGCAATCCCAGTTCGTCGCAGGCGTCGTAGAAAGCGTCGTCCTCGTAGATGCCGCCGCCCCAGACGCGCAGCATAACCATATTTGCCGCCGCCGCCTGCTGACACCAGGCGCGATACCGTTCCGGCGCGATGCGCGTCACCAAACTGTCGGCAGGGATCCAGTTCGCTCCGCCGCAAAAGATGGGAACGTTGTTGACCTCGAACAGAAATGTCGCGCCTGGTTCATGTTCGAGCGGATCCTGTACCAGGCGCAACCGTCGCAGTCCAATCCGCATTTCCCGCTGATCAAGCGTGCCGTTGCCATTCTGAAGGGTGGCAACCAGGCGATACAGCGGATGGTCGCCGTAGCCGTTGGGCCACCACAGACGCGGTGCAGGCACATGCAGTCGGGTTGCGCTGCTGCCTTCCTCGACCGGCAGCGTGGCAGCGGCCACTGGCGCTCCATCAGGATCGAACAGATCGATCTGAACGGTCAGTCCGGCAAAGAAGCGCGCCAGTTCCTCTGCATTACGCGCCGTGTGCCGTCCCGCCTCAATGGTCGCATGCACGGCAATCGTCGCGTTCTGCAGATCGGGGTCGACCTCGACCGGGCAGTGGAGATCGGCAATGCGAGCAGTGAACACTTCCAGACGAACCGGACGCCATGGACCGGCGGTCAACAGTGTCGGTCCCCAATCCCAGCCATAGTGATACTGCGCCTTACGCACATAGAGGCGACTGCTATCGCCGTTCCAGAGCGGCAGAGCGCCGCCTTCCGCTTCACGCGCCCGCCCGCGCCGCAGCGCTGACTCAAACAGCACAATCAACAGATTGGCTCCTGGATAGATCAGGCGGGTCGCTTCGATGCGGCGCGGAACGAACATGTTGTCATTTGTCAGGACCAGCGCATCATTGAGCCAGACCTTCGCAAACGTATCGAGACCGTCGAAACACAGCGCCACCGTTTCATCCGGCGCAATATCATCGGGAACGTCGAAATCACACCGATACAACCAGTCGACTTCGCCAACCCACTGCGCTGCATACTCATTCAGCCCTTCGAACGGGTCCGGCAGCAGACCGGCAGCGATCAGATCCTGATGAACGACGCCAGGAACCGTTGCCGGGATCCATCCATTGTTGTCGTCGATCTGAACGGCGAATTCGCGTGATGGATCGTACTGCCTGAGTCGCCAGCCGCTGGAGAGCGCGATCTGCCGCATCAAATAACCTCAGTGATTGCGCAGAGCGCAAACAATGCTTGCACCATCTCTCACAAAGATTGACGCAGAGACAGGCGCAAAGCCTTGCAATTAAGACTGCTCATCGTTGCGTCTGTGCGCCCCTGCGTCAACGTCCCTGAGAAACCCTCTCGATTGAGCGAAGCTCAGCGCAGCAATCTTCACCAGGAAGATCGCTGCGCCTCGTTCACAACGACTCCTGACCCGGTTCCCTGGATAAGCGCTCAGCGTTCAACCGCCGCCAGCAGCCGGAGATGACGGAGCAGCGTGTGCACGTGTGCCGCGCCAGGGTCGGTTGAGTCGGCGGGGAAGCGCTCCTCGAGCAGCCTTATCGCATCACGAACCGTATCAGATCCCTTCAGAAGCGCAAGGGTTCCCAGGTCTTCCAGCACATAACCGCCAGAGTCGCGACGATACGCGATCCGACATCCGTAGGATGACTTAAGCGCGTCAAGGTCGTGCTTGAGCGCCGCCACTGCTGCGGCCGGGTATCCTTCGGCGCCGAGTTCCTGTTGGACGGCTGCGATCAGGTCCTCGGTCGACGCCGGACCGCGCAGCAACATGCGCGCAATGAACAGGCGTCGCCGAAATGTCAGTTGTGAACTGCGTTTGATGCCGCCGCGTCGTTGAGTCATGGTCTTTCCTTTCAGCAGGCTACATCGCAGGCTAGAGTATAGCACAAAAGTATAGCATCATTGCAGAAAATGCTGACAATCAGCGCACAATTTGCCTGGCAAGTGCGAATATCACTCTGCGCTGCTTTAGTATACATCCAATATTCAGGATATTGCGTATCACATAGTGCAAGCGCTTGCGATCCCAGCGAAAAGCGTAAAGCAAGGAAGAAAGGGAGGAAGCTCATCGTGATTCGCCGATCGTTCGTCGCGTTTATCGCATTCGTCGCGGTCGCTCTCGCATCATTCCTGACGCCCGTCGCATCGCCAGCCGTCGCCGCCTCCGGTTCTGCAAGCGTGTACATCATCCATGGCATTCCAGGTCGCGACCTGGGTTTGAAACCTCGCCTTCCGGTGGACGTTGCAGTCAACGGCGCCTGTGCATTGAAGAACTTTAAGTTCCGCGATGTCGTGGGTCCGCTGTCGCTCCCGGCAGGAACGTACAACATCAGGATCTCGCTTGCAAACCGGCACAATCCGTGCGGGAATCCGCCGGTTATCAATGCCGACGTCCCGTTCAAGGCAGGCGAGAGTGCAACTGTTATTGCTCATTTGAGCGCGGATGGCAAGCCCACGGCCTCGAAGTTCGTCAATGATCTGTCTCCGGCGAAAGGTGCAGGCAATGGTCCTGTGATCGCTCGTCACACCGCTGCCGTGCCCGCCGTCGATCTGCTGGTCCGGCAGAATCGCAAATCGCCGATCATCGCTACGCTGCCTAATCTCAAGAATGGTGAGCAGGTACGGGCGGAGTTGCCAATCGGTCAGAAGTTCCTGGTTCAGTTTGCGCTCGCAGGAACGACACACGTGGTCGCCTCCGCCCGCATTGAGGCATGCGCTGGCGAGGTCGCCATCTACCACGCAGTCGGCTCACTGAAGAATCGGACCTTCACCATCATCCCACTCTATATTCCGTTGCGTTAGAGGGTTTTCGTAAAAGGCTGACGCAAGGATGTGAAGGCGCAAAGGCGCTCATGTGATTGTGGAGCCTTGCGCCTTTACATCTCTACACCAGCCTTACATCACAAACTTGATGTTACTCGACGCCCAACTGACTGAGAATGAACGCATACTCGAACGCCGTTTCGCGCAGGCGATCGTAGCGACCTGAAGGACCGGCGTGCCCGGCAGTCATATCGGTCTTCAATAGCACGGGGGCATCGTTCGTCTTGAGATCGCGCAGTTTTGCGACCCACTTTGCAGGCTCCCAGTACTGAACCCGCGGATCGTACAGCCCGGCAGTCGCCAGGATCGCCGGGTAAGCCTGCGACGTTGTGTTGTCGTAGGGCGAATACGACTTCATATACGCATACTGCTCGGCAACCGCCGGATTTCCCCACTCCTCAAACTCAATGGCGGTCAGCGGGATTGATGGATCGAGCATGGTGTTCACGACATCGACGAACGGTACGTCGGCCACCGCACAACGCATCAGGTCAGGACGCATGGTAACCACTGCGCCGACCAGCAAACCGCCAGCGCTGCGTCCCATGATCGCCAACTGTCCCGGCGTGGTGTATCCTTCTGCAATCAGATGTTCGGCGCAGGCGATGAAATCGGTGAAGGTGTTGCGCTTGTGCATCATCTTGCCTGCTTCGTACCAGGCGCGTCCCAGTTCGCCGCCGCCACGAACGTGTGCAATAGCAAAAATCACTCTCCGATCCAGCAGGCTGATCCGCTCGAGCGAGAAACGCGGGTCGGCAGTAGCGCCGTAGGAACCGTAGCCGTAGAGGATCAACGGCGCCGGACGGGTCACATCATCGCGGTAAACGATCGAGATCGGCACACGCACGCCATCACCGGCGGTCGCCCACAATCGTTCGCTCCGATAGCGTGAGGGATCGTAGCCCGGCACATCGTCGCGCTTCAGGAGCGTGAGCGTGCGCGTGGTCATCTCGTAATCGTAGATGGTGCGCGGCTGCGGCAGCGACATATAGTGCAGGCGCAATGTTGTTGTGTCAAATTCCAGGTTTGGCGCCCATAGCGCATCCCTGTCCCACGGCTGTAGCGTATACACCGGTTCCGGGAATGTCAGGAGATGCGTTTCACCGCTGTGCAGATCGACGATCTCGACGCGCTCTCGCGCCTCAGAGCGCTCGTATGCGACCAGATGAGCGGCGAAGAGATCAATAGCCTCGATCATCACATCGGCGCGATGCGGAATGACTTCTTCCAGTCGCTCCGGGCGCACGTCGTTCACAGGTGCACGCACAACGCGGAAGTTGAGCGCATTGTCGTTGGTCAGAAAATAGAAATGGTCGCCATGGTGGTGTGCGCTGTACTCGATCCGATGACGGCGCGGCAGCAGAATATGTGGCGTGCTCGTCGGCGCATCGGCGGGAATGGCGCGCACTTCCGACGTTGTGATGCTGTGTGAGCCGATCAGGATATAGGCGCGGCTGCGCGTCTGCGACACGCTCAGATGGAAGAGCGGGTCCGCTTCCTCATAGACCAGAACGTCGTCTGCCGGGTCACTCCCGACGGCATGGCGATACACACGATACGGACGCCTGGCATCGTCGAGCGTGGTGTAGAACAGATGCCGTCCATCGCTACTCCACGCAGCGCCGTAGTAGGTGTTCGCAATAGGCTGATCGATCAGGGCGCCAGTCGTCAGGTCCTTGAGATAGAGCGTATACGTTTCCGAACCGTCCACATCTACCGAATACGCAAGCAGGCGACCGTCGTATGTCGGCAGGAAGACCCCAACCCGGGTGAATGCGCGCCCTTCCGCGAGCGCGTTGATGTCGAGCAGAAGCTCTTCACCATCCATACCGACAAGGCGGCGATAGACGATTGGGTACTGCCGTCCTGCCTG
>JANWXL010000571.1 GCA_025055265.1 Roseiflexus sp. | reverse complement strand
AGGCTTTGATTTTCGATTTCGATGGGTTGATCCTCGACACAGAGACGCCGGATTTCATCGTGTTGAGTGAGCAGTATCGTCGTTTTGGCGCGGAGCTTCTCCCCGAGAAATGGGTGCATGGGCTGGGAACAATTGGCGGTTACGATCCCTACGACGAACTTGAGGCGTTGACCGGAACGCCGGTTGACCGCGAGGCGCTCCATCGCGAACATCGCGAGCGATTTATCGCGTTGTGCGATCAGCAACCGCTTCGAGCCGGCGTGCGTGAGTTGATAACTGCGGCGCATGCGCGCGGCATTCGCCTGGCAGTAGCGTCGAGCGCGTCGCGTGAGTGGGTCGAGGGCTGGCTCGAACGCCATGCCATTCGTGCATACTTCAACTGTGTGCGCACCCGCAGTGATGGACTGCGCGTCAAACCCGCCCCTGATCTGTTTCTGAGCGCCGCTGCGTGTCTCGGTGCGACGCCTGAGTCCTGCGTCGTGCTGGAAGATTCGCCCAATGGCATTCGCGCTGCGGCAGCGGCAGGCATGCGATGCGTTGCTGTACCGGTGGCGCTCCTCGAGACACTCCCGCTGCCGCCTCATATGCTGCGTCTCCGTTCGCTCGCAGACCTTCCGCCGGATGTCCTGCTGGATCTGCTGGCAGGTGAAATGGCGCTTGAATAAATATTCCGCTTGACAAGTCCTGGAAAACCGGTATCATATGTTCAAAATATTGAAATATTTCCCCTGAAGGAACCCCGTTTATGCCTTTCCCAACGTTCGACAGCGCGGAGGTAGTTGTGCTCGGCGCCGGATGTGCCGGGTGCACCGCCGCCATTGCCGCGGCGCGCGCGGGAGCCGATACGTTGTTGGTTGAGCGTTATGGCTTTCTCGGCGGCACATCGACCATGGTGCTCGACACCTTCTATGGCTTCTACCTTCCCGGCAACGATACGCGGCGCGTGGTCGGCGGCATCCCCTGGGAGATTGTTGAGCGGCTGCGACACTACGGCATGGTCATTGAACGACCGAGCAGTTACGGCGCCGGGCAGGCTGTCACCTACGACCCGCCGACGTTGCAGGTGGTCTGGGAGCAGACGGCGCTGGAGGCGGGCGTGCGCCTGCGCCTGCATACCTTCTGCGTGGATGTGCGCAAAGAGGGCGACCGCGTGACCGCCATTCTGGCGGCAGGAAAGAGCGGTCTCGGCTGGATCGCTGGCAAGGTCTTCATCGATGCTTCAGGCGACGCCGACCTTTGCTTCCATGCTGGCGCGCCCTTTCAACGTGCTGGCGAAGACGGTCCGGCGCAATCGCTCACCACAACCTTCCGCCTCGGCAACGTCGACGAGGAACGCGCGCTTAAGGTCACACGCGCCGATCTGGTTCGATTAATGAAGGAAGCGAACCTCAGCGGCGACTACCGTCTGCCGCGTGAGGAGGGCAGCGTCCATCGCACGCCGCTGCGCGGTGTCGTCGCCACGAACATGACGCGCGTCGCCTACGTTGATGCCACTGATCCGATCGAACTGACCAGAGCCGAAGTCGAAGGTCGCAGGCAGGCTATGGAATATGTACGCTTCCTGCGTGAGCGCATTCCCGGCTATGAGAACGCATACCTGCTCAATTTCAGCACGCAGATCGGCGTCCGCGAGACGCGGCGCATCTACGGCGACTACCGCCTGACGCGCGAGGACGTGCTCAAAGCCCGTCGCTTTCCCGACGCTATCGCGCAATGCGGCGCGCCAATCGAAGATCATCATCCCGGTAGCGACACGCGCTGGGAGTACCTGCCCCCTGGCGCGACCTATGACATTCCTTTCCGCAGCCTGATCCCGCAGACGCTGACCAACACGCTGGTAGCCGGGCGCTGCCTTTCGGCGACGCACGATGCCCACGCCTCGGTACGCAGCATGGGGCAGTGCATGGCAATGGGACAGGCTGCTGGCACAGCAGCGGCGATGGCGTTACACAGCAACGGCGTCGTGCGCGACGTGCCGATTGCACAGTTACAGCAGCGGTTGCGCGCAGACGGCGCGCTTTTCTCCGGTTTGGAGCAGGAAGGATGACTCTGGCGGGCATCGTCCAGGGGACGTCGGAGTCGCTGCAACGCCTGTTGAACCTGAGAAGGGAAGATGTGACTACGGGGGAAATATGCGCGCACAGACTGGTGAAACGCCGCCTATGCAGCCAGATGTCCCTGGCGACGCGCGGGGCAGCGCACAGGCAACGCTGGTCGCACCGAATCTGCCCTATCGGCCCCGCGATCCTCAGCGCTATCGCCCCGCCATTGCCCTGATCGGTTGCGGCGGCATTACGAAACATCATCTGACAGCCTATCGCGCTGCGGGATACAACGTCGCGGCATTGTGCGACCAGTATCGGGAACGCGCCGAAGAGCGCCGCGCTGCATTTTATCCGGACGCCGCCGTCTATACTGACTACCGTGACGTGCTGCGTCGCGACGACATTGAAGTGGTGGACATCGCCACCCATCCGGCTGATCGTGCGCCGCTGATCGAGGCGGCGTTGCTGGCAAGAAAACACGTCTTGAGCCAGAAGCCCTTCGTGATCGATCTGGACGTCGGCGAACGAATGTGTGAACTGGCTGCGAGGCAGGGAGTGCTACTGGCCGTCAACCAGAACGGCCGCTGGGCGCCGCACGTCGCCTATCTGCGGCTGGCGGTTGCAGCGGGCCTGCTGGGTGAGTTGATCAGCGCCGATCTCTCCGTCCACTGGGATCACTCATGGGTTGTGAACACGCCTTTCAACGACATCGACGACCTGGTGCTTTACGATTTCGCCATCCACTGGTTCGATATGTTGACCTGCTACTTCGGCGATGAACAGCCGCAGCAGGTGTTCGCCGCCGTCAATCGCACGCGCGACCAGCGCCCGCGACCGCCAATGCTTGCCCACGTGCTCATCGAGTATCCGGCAGCGCAGGCGACGCTCAGCTTCAACGCAGTGACGACATTTGGTCGCCAGGATCGCACGTACCTGGTTGGAACGAAGGCGACCGCGTTGAGCAGCGGACCCAGCTTGCAGGAACAGACAGTGCACCTGTTCACGGCGCAGGGCGTCTTCTCCCCGGTGCTGGAGGGTCACTGGTTCCCGGACGGTTTTCACGGCGCCATGGCGGATCTGCTCTGCGCTATCGAGGAACGCCGCGCACCGTACAATAACGCGGCGGATAACCTGCGCAGCCTGGCGCTCGCCTTCGCCGCCATCGGCAGCGCACACGACTGCCAGCCGAAGCGCCCCGGCGATGTGCGCCGTCTGCCCGGTCGAACATAGTTGTCAAGGCAGGAAGGAATCAGCCATGTCGAAACTCAAAGTCGTCGGCATCAACTTCGACCATATGCACATGGGCGATCTGCTGCGTCAGGCGTATGAACACCCGGATGTTGAGATTGTCGGCATCTGCGACGAACAGCCGGAGCGAATGATCGCTGCTGCGCGCAACTTCGCCATTCCCAAAGATCGCATCTTCACTGATTACCGCCAGTGCCTGGAAGTAACGCAGCCCGACCTTGTCATTCTCTGCCCGGCGACGGCCACGCACGGGCTATGGGTCGAGCGCGTGGCGCCCTATGGCGTGCACATCCTGGTGGAGAAGCCATTCGCCGCCTCGCTGGCGGAAGCAGATCGCATGATCGCCGCCGTGGCGGCGACGGGCAAGCAGATGGTCATCAACTGGCCGCTGGCATGGTATCCGCCGCATGTCACCAGCAAACGACTGATTGACGAGGGCGTGATCGGCGAGGTGATTGAAGTGCACTATTACGACGGCAACCGCGGTCCGCTCTATCACCTGGCGGATAAGGCTGAGGTTACGCCTGAGGAAGCGGCGCAGCGCAGGCGCGACAGTTGGTTCTATCGTCGTGATATGGGCGGCGGCTCGCTGCTCGATTACCTGGGCTACGGCGCAACGCTGGGCACATGGTTCCACGGCGGCGCCAAGCCGATTGAGGTTATGACGATGGTCGATGAGCCTCCCGGTCTCGAAGTCGATGAGCACAGCATCACGGTCGCACGTTACGCCCGGGGTCTCTCCAAATTTGAGACGCGCTGGGGAACCTTCACTGACCCGTGGACACACCAACCGCAGCCCAAGTGCGGCTTCGTGATCGTGGGCACCGAGGGGACAATCAGCTCCTACGACTATGAGTCGACCATTCGGGTGCAGACGCGGGCGCATCCAGAAGGTCAAACGCTGCCAGTGGACGATCTGAAGCCTCCTTTCCAGAATCCGATTCAGAACTTCGTGCATAGCCTGCGCACTGGCGAACCGGTGCACGGTCCGCTCTCGATTCCCATCTGCCGCATCGGTCAGCAGATCGTCGATACTGCTCTACTGAGCGCGCGCGAGCGCCGCGTTGCGCCGCTGATCGAATAGGCGAAGCGAACCGCGAAAGGATGCATTGCGAAAGGATCGCAATGGGCAAGATTCGCACAGTTCTCGGCGACATTGAACCGACGGCGCTGGGTATCACGTATATGCACGAGCACGTGATCACCCATCCGCCCGCCAGCGTGACTGACCGTGACCTGGCGATGGAGAGCATCGCCGCTGCAACGCGTGAACTCAGTCACTTCCATATGGCAGGCGGGCGGGCGCTGGTGGAGATGACCCCGCGCGACTACGGCCGCGATCCTCTGGCGCTGCGCGAAATCTCACGAGTGACAGGCGTACATATCATCTGCACGACCGGCTGGCTCAAGGATGCATTCTGCCGACCCTGGACAGAGGAGCGCACGATTAACGAACTGGCGGAGGAGATGATCCGCGAGATCACGGACGGCATTGACGACACCGGCGTGCGTGCAGGCGTGATCAAGGCGGCATCGAGCCTGAACGCCATCACACCCGCTGAGGAAAAGGTTTTCCGTGCCGCTGCGCGAGCTCATCGGGAAACTGGCGCCCTGATCAGCACCCACACCGAGAAGGGCACGATGGCGCTTGAGCAGATCGACCTGCTGCGCAGTGAAGGCGTGACGCCGGAACGCATTCTGGTTGGCCACCTCGACCACAAGCCGGATCTGAACTACTGGCGAGCAGTGGCAAGGACCGGCGCCAATCTGGGCATCGATCAGATTGGCAAGGAGAAGTACCAGCCCGATCATCTGCGCATTGAGTTGATCCTGGCGATGGCAGCCGAAGGGTACGGGACGCAACTGTGCCTCTCCAGCGATCTTGCGCGCACCTCGTACTGGCCCTCCTACGGCGGTTGGGGGGGACCCGGGTTGACGTACATCCTGTGGCGATTTCTCCCCTGGCTGCGTGAGCGCGGTCTCGATGTTCAACAGATTGAAGCGATGGTAATCGCTACCCCAGCGCGATTACTGACGCTGAACGATGTGTGATGCCCGGCGCCGTGAACGCCGGCTCAACTGAGCCGTGCAACGCCGCAACCAGCACGTCCTCCAGCTCAATCTGCGCGTATGCGCTCCACCTCGACAAACCGCCTTCGCTCCTATAACCTGAGTGACCAGAACGCGCACAGCGTATCACATTCCTTGACATCGATCTCGTCCAGTCCGATAATTCGAGGCGATCCGCTTAATCCCGTCCGCCTGGGAGAGAGCCTGTCAATGGATGATCAAGAGGCTGGCATATCTCAAGCAGCAACCCGAAGCGTTCTGCTGCGGTTATACCAATGCGACGACCCGGTACGCCGGAGGAAGTCGCCAAAGCAGCGCTCTGTTCGGCGTCACCGGCTGCACCATTCGTGACCAGTCAGGCGCCGGGAAGTAGATGGCGGATATCTGGCACATAGATGAAGGAGATGAACGATGCACGTATGCGTCTACTGCGCCTCAAGCGATCATGTACCGGCACTCTACCTGGAAGCGGCCCAAACCTTCGGTGAAGGGATGGCGCGGCGCGGATGGACGCTGGTCTACGGCGGGGGGAGCATCGGGTTGATGGGCGCTGTGGCGCGGGCGGTGCACGCCGCTGGCGGTCGGGTCGTCGGCGTTATCCCGCAGACGCTGCTCGAACGCGAAGTCGGATACCAGGAAGCGGACGAACTGATCGTCACCGGAACCCTGCGCGAACGCAAGCAAATCATGGACGATCGCGCCGATGCGTTTGTCGCGCTGCCAGGCGGCTTCGGCACGCTCGAAGAATTGCTGGAGATTATGACGCTCCGCATGCTTGGCTATCACAATAAACCGATCGTCATCGTCAACGTTGGCGGCTATTTCGATCCGCTCCTGACGCAATTCGAGTACATCTTCGCACAAAACTTCGCCCACGAGCGGTACCGTCGGCTGTACGCCGTGAAAGCCGACCCCGAGGCGGCGCTGACCTACCTGGAGCGTATCATGCCCGGATCGCGATGACGCGGGATTCGGAGAGGACAATAACGTTCGCTTTTGCGCAACCAGCATTCAACGAGCAGGGCGCTTGCTTTCCCTTGATGGCAGGATGTAGACCGCAACGACCGCTCCGACTGGACAACGAGCGCGGTTTGCGTTCGTCTACTGGCGACAACGTCCGGTGAGTCCGGGAGGCGAACCCAGGCAACTGCGGCGCATCCTGGAAGGACTGGCAGACCCCCAGGCAATCGGTGCGTTGTCAGTCGGCGACGTGGTGGACCAGGGGCGTTCACCCGGCGCGATCGACGCTGGCAATATGGCGCTGGCGATCATCACGCCATTGCTTCATAGCGCGTAGCCGGATGCGGTTGCCGGGTAACAGCGCAGACAGTCAGGAGATGCAATGGGGCTTCTGGCAACAGAACTGGGTCACAGATCGCGTCAGGCGCAGCCCTTAACCCCTAACCCTTAACCGCTCACTCGTCATCAGAACGCGGCGACGCAGCACGGCGGCCGGGCAACAGCCGGGATGAGCGATCGGTCAGACTTTTACTGGCGCGACGACGCATCAGATCCCCCGTTGAACGATCACGGCGCGTCACACGACGTCCACGCTCAACCATCACGCGCCAGGCATCCTCTTCGGTGACCGGCGTTGCCAGCTCCTCGTCGCTATAGCGGTGCGCCTGACGTTCGTTCAATGCGGCAACGCGCCGCTCAAAACGTTCTTCTTCCGGCGAAACTGTTGTCAGCGCCCCCCAGTAGCGCCACAACAAATATGCCGCGATAAGCAGAAAAGCCGCAAAGAAGACAAATAAGACCAGCCCGTCCATCATCTCACACCGCAGCGAGTCAGGTCATCGCGGCGGTCAGCCCGCGAATGGCCTCGTCTTCGTCCTGATAAATGTCGATATACTGCGCCAGGCCGACCATGCGAAAGATCTTCTGGAAGTGTTGCGATAAACCGCTAACCGCCAGGCGTTGATTCCGCCGGTTGACTTCGGTGACGACTCCGATCAGGATAGCGATGCCAGCACTCTTGATATAGTCGTTCTGACGAAAATTCAGCAGAATATTCCGTGCGCCTCTGCGCGAGACTTCATTGTAGGCGCCGGTAATCTTTTCTTCGGCAAACGTCGTCACGTCGCCAATCAGATCGATAATCGCCACCCCTTCGCGCTCTCGGATATGCACACTTAGATCATCGTCCAGCATACCGGTGCTCCTCACCACAATCCTGCAACGCCGCCGGTCTCCAGGAACGCCTCCGCCCGGCGCTCAAGTGTGCTCATCAAGCCATCGCGCGAGTGTGCATCGACATATACAAAACATTGCCACCATCGGGCGACGACTCGAAACCGCACGTATCGACCAACTGCGCGATCAGATACAATCCCATGCCGCGCGGCGGCGCCTCGCCATGAACCTTGCAGGCAATACAGGGTGCCACGTGGCCAGCATACCGCCTTAAGCCATGGTCGAGCACTCTGACCATCAGGACATCGTTCTCCCAGACACAATTCACATCAACGCGCGTCCCGGGCATCTGCGCATTCCCGTGCTCGATCGCGTTGAGACATGCTTCACTGACGGCGGTTTTCAAATCCTCGACGCGCTCGCTGGCAACGCCAACACGCCGCGCAAATGAAGCCACAGCCTCACGAACCACCCGTTCATAGCCAAATTCGCTGGGGATCGACAGCTTGATCGAGAGGGGAGGAGATACTTTGTGCATACGTTACGACTGCTTCTCCAGATGAATGACCATCCGCACCTGATTGCCGCCGGTTGGCGCCGTGGTGAACTCCACCTCGTCCATCAGCTCGCGTATCAGCCAGATGCCCCAACCGCCTTTATCGGCGCGGGAAAACGAATCTTCGATGCTGGGCGCGGGCGCGATCTGCGCCTTGTCAATCGGCTTGAAACCCTGGTCGGCAACGCTGACGACGAGCTCCGATGGTCGCACCGTCAGGATCACCAGAACGCGCGTATCTGCGTTGTGGGCATTCCCGTGCTCGATGGCATTGGTCACCGCTTCAGCCAGAGCAGTGCGCAGCGCATCGACCCGATCCGCACTGAACCCCATCCGCCGCGCAACCGAGGCAGCCGCATCCATTGCGACTTTTTCGTAGCCAAGCCGGCTGGGCAAATGCAACTCAACGACGCGTTCTACTGGATCTGCGTCGTGACTCACGTTCGCCATAGTTCTCCACCACTCCGCGGTGTGCGCCTGCCACAATCTGCTGCGCAGCGTCTCAGTCACGCCTCTCATCTTAGCACGACTCCGTAACCGGAAGCAATAGGGAATCTGGTGGAGGGTGTGGTTGCGAGTCGGAAATCAGACTTGTAGATCTGCCTGGCGGTTGATGAACATCGAGAGCGGCTGATGGTTTTTGAATAAATATTCCGCTATCCGCCCATCCGCCCGGCGCCTGAAGTCGCGGGCTACAGTTGCGAAGCCCGCCTGCGCGGGCTAGACTGGGCGATACCGGATTATTTTCTCAAACTCCAAAAGCTGCGGGCTACGGTTGCGAAGCCCGCCTGCGCGGGCTAGACTGGGCGATACCGGATTATTCTCTCAAACTCCATAAGCCCTTGCTCAGGACATTGAAGCCCATGCAGAGCCTGCACGATCTCAGCCAGGGCTAATGAAGATTTAAATCCGGTAAACCTGCGCTGCCCGGTCGCGTGCGCTTCAGGCTGCGGGCTAAAGCCCTTGCTCAGGACATTGAAGCCCCTGCGGGGCTTGCACGACCTCAGCAGGGTCTCAACCCGCAGCGTCCCGGCACTACCGAACTACTCTTATTGTTCATCAGCCTGCAGCGCCCTCTAGGCCAGCGAAGCAACCTGCCTGACGCGACAGAAGATTGCTTCGGCGCTGGCGGGACTCGCAATGACGGCGACGCTTGATTTTCCGACAGAATCTAACAACCTAACTGGCGCTTGATAGCCCATTTCAGATCAGCCGTGGTTATCACTGCAGCGCCGGTCAAACCCATGCCGCTGGCAATCGACGCTGCGACAACAAACATCGTACCGACTGTTCCTAGAGAAGCCAGTTTTCGTGCGATCTCATCAAGCATCTTCGTCCTCCTCACATCGAGACGCCACTCCTTGAGCGATGCCATCATCCCGGATCGTGCACGCTTCAGTGATGCGGGTGACATGGTTCAGGACCCGTTCAGGATCCGGCATCGTGACCCTGGACCGCCTTGCGCTACTGGTTCCGGCAAAGCCGCCCAGCACTCCTCCACATATTCCGCCAACAAACCCTCCTGTTGCTGTGACAATGCCCGGAACCGCGCTCCCGATCGCTGCTCCTGCCGCTGCTCCGGCGAACCATCCCCCAGTGCCAGTAACGATGCTCGCCCCATTGACAGCCATGTTTTTCGCGAACTGAGACCACGAAATATCACGCCTGATGGCGGCGTGGTATACATCAGGTGCCGTCAACGCGACTAAACTGATCGTGGACGTGATAACATTCGTGCGAAACAGTTTCGCAACGTGATTGACCGCTGCCGCTCCGTAGACGGGTTTTCCGAGCGATGCCGAGGCAATGCGGTGAATAGCGCTTCTTCCGATATTCGTTGAGGCGACTTTGCGCGCTCCGCTGCGCAATGCGACCGTGCCAGCGGCAGCGATGCGCGTGCGTAATACCTGAGCAGAAATGACACCACTGATCAGCGTTCGGCCGCCTGCACTGATGCCGCTTTGAATCGCACCCTGAATTGCTTCCTCTGGTTTATTTCCATTCCACATTCGCCATGCGAAGTCGATTTCTCGTAGAAAGGTCAACGTGAAGCTGGACATTCGAGGCGCCGCCTTCAAGCCGCCGTCATTGCGAAGAACGCAAGCGACGCTTGCAGCGAGGAGAGCGTGGCTGAAGCGATCTCCCAGGGTGCGGGGAGATTGCTGCGCTTGTGCCGGGGCACAGCGCGCCGTGCCCCGGCACAACCGGGCGCATCAGCGCCCGTCATCATAGCGGAATATTTCCGTGTTTGCGCGGGGGCAGGGTCTGACGCTTGCCGCGCGCCAGGCGCAGCGCGCGGATCAGCGCCGGTCGCGTTTCACGCGGCTCGATCACATCATCGAGATACCCGCGCTCCGCAGCGATATAGGGGTTGGCGAACCGGTTCTGATAGTCCTCGACCAGTTCCGCCAGGCGCGCCACCGGATCGGCAGCCTGCGCCAGTTCGCGGCGAAAGATGATCTTGACCGCAGCATCAGCGCCCATGACCGCAATCTCGGCAGTGGGCCAGGCAACATTGAAATCGGCGCGGATGTGCTTGCTCGCCATTACGTCGTAGGCGCCGCCATAGGCTTTGCGCGTGATGACCGTCAGCTTCGGCACCGTCGCTTCGCAGTAGGCGTACAGCAGCTTGGCGCCATGCCGGATAATGCCGCCGTACTCCTGTTGCGTTCCTGGCAGAAATCCGGGCACATCAACAAACGTGACCAGCGGGATATTGAAGGCGTCGCAGAACCGCACAAACCGCGCCGCTTTGACCGATGAATCGATGTCGAGCGTGCCAGCCAGTTGCGCCGGTTGATTGGCGACAACCCCAACCGCGTGCCCGTCGAGCCGCGCAAAGCCGATGATGATGTTGCGCGCCCAGAACGGCTGCACTTCAAGAAAACTCCCTTCGTCCATCACCGCTTCGATTACCTGGAGCATGTCGTATGGCTTGCGCGGATTGTCGGGAATGATCGTTTGCAGATTCTCATCCATGCGGTCGGGGTCGTCGTCGGTCGGGACGTAGGGCGGATCTTCCAGATTGTTCGACGGGATGTACGAAAGGAGCGCCCGCAACTGATCGAAGGCCTCCTCTTCGCTGTCGGCGGCGAAATGCGCCACGCCGCTGCGCGAATTGTGCGTCATCGCCCCGCCCAGTTCCTCGAAGCCGACATCCTCGCCGGTTACGGTTTTGATCACGTCAGGACCAGTAACAAACATTTGCGAACTGCCCTTGACCATGAGGATGAAGTCGGTCAGGGCGGGCGAATAGACCGCGCCGCCAGCGCATGGCCCGGCAATCACCGATAGTTGGGGCACCACGCCGGAAGCCATCACATTCCGGTAGAAGATCTCAGCGTATCCGCCAAGACTGACGACCCCTTCCTGGATGCGGGCGCCGCCGGAGTCGTTCAACCCGATGCACGGCACTCCCATGCGCAACGAAAGGTCCATGACCTTGCAGATCTTCTCGGCGAACACCTCGCCGAGCGACCCGCCGAACACCGTGAAATCTTGCGAGAAGAGGCAGACATGGCGGCCGTCGATCGTTCCATACCCGGTGATCACGCCGTCTCCCAGCGGCTTGTGCCGATCCATGCCGAAGGCGGTGGTACGATGCACAGCAAAGGCGTCGAGCTCAACGAATGAACCCGGATCGAGCAACTTGTCGATACGTTCGCGGGCGGTCATCTTGCCGCGCGCGTGCTGCTTCTCTGCAGCCTGCGGATCGGTCGTGCGTGCACGCTCACGCCGCCGGCGCAGGTCCTCAATGCGCTCGCGTGTTGTCTTCATAGCGTCTCTGTCCTCGTAGACGTTGGATTGGTACGATTATACAAGAGAGAGATACATGTTAGGGGTTAGGGGTTGTGGAATCATTGCTGTGGAAACACTGGCAGACCTGCATACGTCTGATATAACGAAGCTGGCATAACGCCATGAACTGCGGAGACGAGCGATGATCGATCATCAACCGACCGGGCAAACGTGGAAGCGCGGCGCTGCTGTATGGGGTCTCTGGCTGCTGGTGCTGGCGTTGGCGGCTGTCGTCATTTATGGCATCTGGTTACGCGCCTTCTTCGAGATTTACTATGTGTGGCTGAGTCTGGGCGATGCAACCCGACTGGTCTATGAACTGACGATGATCGCCCTGACTATCGGCGTGGTGACCTGGATCGCCATCGGTGAGCCGTATCTGGCGGCCGGCGCTCGTGAGCATCGGCTGATGCGCCGCTTCTGGTATGTTGCTGCGCCGCTCCTGATAGCAGGGATAATAGGATTGATCATTCCACTAATATAACGCCATGCTATAACAATCGATAATAGATGACCGCCGTATGCAACGAACCGTCAGCGCTGCGGGCATACTTCGGGATGCGTCCGACGTAGGTATAGCCGCATGCCTGGTACAACAGCTCCACAGGATCGCCCTCACGCGCGTCGAGGACCAGCAACGAACGCCCCTCGCGACGCGCTTCCTCTTCAACCGCCGCAAGCAGCGCCCGACCGACGCCCCGCCGTCGGGCTGAACGCAGCACCATAAGTTTCTTCATTTGCGCGCGATGCTGCTCACCCGGTTTTTGCGCCAGTTCGAGCTGAACGGCGCCAATAATCGTGTCGCCTTCACGCGCCACCAGCAACACCCGCAGGCGCTCAGTGACATCGTCGCAGATCGCGTCCCAGTAGCGCTGCGCTGTCACCTTATCGAGCGGCGGGAGAAAACCGAGCGAGGCGCCGCTGTTGACAGCGTCCTGCAACAGCGCCACCAATCCGGGACGCGCCGCGTGAAACGTGGCTGAGTTGATGCGCTCAATGACCATCCCGACCTCCTTGACTTCATGATACAGGCAGATTATACTGTATCGGCATACCCCTGGGAGGTATGTGCGTACTGATACATTGCAAAGGGAGTGTAACGCTATTATGGCAAAGCCTGTTACTGTGACGGATGACGATTTCGAGCAGCAGGTGCTGAAATCCGACATTCCGGTCGTCGTTGACTTCTGGGCGCCGTGGTGCGGTCCCTGCCGCGTGATTGCGCCGATCCTCGAAGAACTGGCGAACGAATACGATGGAAAGATCAAAGTCGCCAAGGTCAACACCGACGACCATCAGCGCTGGATGAGCAAATTTGGCATCATGGCCATTCCGACGATGATTTTCTTCAAGAATGGCAAGGAGATCAACCGGATCGTTGGCGCCGGTCCCAAACGCATGCTGAAAGAGGCGTTTGACGCGGCAATCGCTGCATAACCGCGCAGGGAGGGGGCGATGTCCGCACCGCGGCCCGCGCGCCCGATCAGCGATGAACTGCGCCATGATGTGCTGGTGCGGCTGCGGCGAATCGAAGGTCAGGTGCGCGGCATTCAACGCATGATCGAGGAGTGCCGTGACTGCCAGGAGATCGTCACGCAACTTGCCGCTGTCAAAGCGGCGGTTGGGAGTCTGAGCACGCTCCTGGCAGAGACCTACGCGCGCGATTGCCTCTGCTCCGGTGAAGCTGTCAACTCAGAAGAGGTTGCGCGCCTCCTCGATGTCCTCAAATCGGCGCGATGATTATGGCGTCACCACGATATTCGCGCCAAACTCAGAGGTGTAGGCGCCGGTTGCCGTTCCGCTCACAACGTCGCCGGCGCTCACCTCGCTGACCGTGAATGTTCCGTCAAATGTCCCATTGGCGGCGGCAGTGAGAACGCCAAGCAGCACCCTGCCCTCCCCCCTGGCGCCCGCCACTCCCTGCGAAAGAAAAATCTCAACACGCGCGCCGCTGAACAGCGTCTGTCCCGGCGTCGTCCCGATGTAGCCTGTCACTGTAAGTGAACTGCCGCTCAACCAGGCGACGCTGATGACCGGCGCATCCATGCCCTGATTGGCAAATCCGGTCAGCAGTGCGTCGTCGTTGGGGGTAGGACCATCGTTGTTCAGGTCGATCGCCAGACCGCCGTTCGCAAAGATACGATTGCCCAGAATGCGTGCACTGGTCGCACCCGGTTTGAGTGTAACGCCTTCATCTCCATTGTGTGCGATGACATTCGCCTCAGTCGCATCCGTTCCGCCCACCTCCGTATTGGTTGAGTCCTGGAGATCAATACCGTCGTCGCTGTTGCCGCGAGGCGTGATGCCATCGGCAGCCACACCAATGTAGTTGCCGATAATCCGGTTCCCTGTCGATGAGGCGCCCCAAATGCGGATGCCATTGACCGCATTACCAGACAGGACATTGCGCGCCCCTGGTGTTGCGCCGCCGATGATGTTGCCCGATGAGTTTTCGATGCTGATGCCTGAACTGAAATTGGGCGCAGACGTGATGCCATCGAGCGCCACCCCCAGATAATTGCCCTGAATGGTGTTTCCACCACCGCCAGTGATCAAAACGCCGTGTTGCGTGAAACGATTGATCGCCAGCCCGCGGATTGTGCTGCTGCCACTCGTGATAGTCAGCCCGTTTCCCATCGTCGGCAATCCACGCACCTCGATCAGCGGCGCCGACGCCCATCCCGGTTGCGTCCAACCGTCAATGACGACAGCCTCGGTGATCGCTGGCAGCGGCGCGGAGACGGTAATGATGTGCGGACCGGCGCCCGGCAGATTGAACCAGATGTCGTCGGCGCCTGGTCGGGCATTTGCCTGTTGAATGGCAGCGCGCAGCGTGCAGACGCCTCCCGTCGTCTGGCAGACGTTATCAGCCAGGTTTGCATCGGGCGCATCACCATGGTCATTCACGATAAACTGCGGAACCGGCGTCGCAGTCGGCGTCGGTGATGGCGTTGTCGTGGCCGTCGGCGTGGGCGACGGCGTTGGCGTGTGCGTCGGCGTCACCGTGGCGCTCGATGTAGCGGTTGCGGTCGGCGTATGCGTCGGCGTGGGCGACGGTGTTGGCGTGTGCGTGGCGGTTGGCGTTGGGGTCGCCGTCACCGTATGCGTTGCCGCTGGCGTGGGCGACGGTGTCGGTGTATACGTCAGCGTCGGCATGGCGGTCGCCGTGGGGATGGCAGTCGCCGGAGGAGTGGCGGTCGCTGTAGACGCTGGCGTAGGAGTCGCGGTCGCTGGCGCCGGAGTGGGTGTTGGCGTGGTCGGCGGCGGCGCGAACGTCGGCGACGCCGGTGGCGTCGGGCTTGGCGGAATGGGGGTCAGAATCACCGGCGGCGCCGTCGGATAGCGCGTCGGCGTCGCCAGCGCCATGACTGTCGGAGAGGGCGCTGTCGGGCGCAGGGCGCTGGTCGGCGCTGGCGGCTGGGTTGGGACAGGCGATGGTACGGCTGATGGCGCTGCTGTTGGCGGAATAACCGATGGAAGTGCAACCTGGACAGCAGTTGCAACAGCGGTCACAGAAGGGACAGGAGTCGCAACTGCTGAAGGAGAATGCGTAACCCGTGAGGGCGAAGCGGCAGGCGTTATCGAAGCAGTGGCCGTTGCCGTCGGCAACGCCAGCGCCGCGCCAGGCGCTTCAACTGGCGGTTGCTCATAGACAGGCGGCACGATCGACCAGTCGCCAATTGTTTCAATCACAGCATCCTGCTCGATCTGACGAATCGCATCGGGAGCGATCGGCGGCAATTGCGGGCGGTCCGCCGCCCGCCACGGGCGATAGTCGGCGCTGAGGCGAGAGAGCAGACTCTGCGGATAGATGGCGCCGCGCGGTGTCAGCAGCCAGAGCACGATTGCAGCCAGCGCCATCGTGCCGACAGCGCCAGCGACAATGGTTGCTCCAATCAATGCGAACGTCAGCGCCCGGTCACGCGACGGACGTAACGGCCGGATTCTGTTCATCGACTGCTTCATCCGCGACACACATCAGAGTCATGCTGAAGGTGCTGCCTTCAGGCGACGAGTGCTCGAGCCACAGCGAACCTCCCTGACGCTGGATGAGTTCACTGGCAATCGCCAGACCGAGACCCATGCCGCGTTCCGAGGAATTGAGTCCTTCGGCGCCACGAGCGAATCGTGTGAACAACGTTGCGCGCTGTTCTGGCGCAAGACCCGGACCGGTATCGCTGACATCGATGCGCACGACATCGCCGCAATGCACTACGCTTAGACGCACCGTTCCAGACGCTGTGTATCGCACGGCATTGTCGAGTACCTGCGCAAGCGCCTGCGGCAGATGCACCGGATCGGCGAGCACGTCCGGCAGATCGTCGGGAAGATCCGCTTCGAATGTCAGCCCTTTGGCGGCAGCCGCTTTGCGAGCAGACCCGATAACGCGCTGTAAGGCGTCAGCAAGCGAAAGCGGTTCGATATCGAAGGTCAGCGTGCCTGAGTCGAGACCGGCAATCGTAATGACATTGTTGACCAGCGCTGTCATCGTACGCGCCTGCGCATGAATGCCATCGACCAGCGTCTGCTGCTCTTCCGAAAGCATGCCAACCAATCGGCGCGCCAGCAGATCGGCGTTGCCGCTGATCACCGTCAGAGGCGTGCGCAGTTCATGGGAAATTGTCGCAATGAAATTGGTCTTCGCCCGGTCGATGGCGACATCGTGAGTCATATCGTGCAGCACGACCACGGTCGCCAGCGTTGTGCCAGCGCTATCGAACACCGGCGCACGCACGACGCGCACGACACGCTCGCCAATCCGAAACAGGTCTGGCGAACGTGCGCCGCCAAAGTGAGGCGCATCGGCGCCCAATGGCTCAAACCGAACATCAGCGAGGGATGCCGGGGGAGGATCGTCGTTCGATAACCCGAGGATCCGTCGCGCTGCCGGATTCAGCAGTTCGATGCGGTCGTCGGCGTCACAGACAATCACACCATCGGTGATGCTCTCTACAATTGCGGCACGGCGACCAGCTTCAGCGCGCACCGTGTTGTAGAGCGCCAGCAGATGGCTGGTCATGGTGTTGAAGGCGCGGGCGAGTTGCCCGATCTCATCGTCGCCGTGCGCGGCGCTGCGCCGATCAAGATTGCCGCCCGTCACATCCTGCGCCACCGAGAGGAGTTCTTCCACCGGACGGGTAATCTGGCGCGCAATGAAGACGCCCAACCCGACGATCGCCGCCATGAGCGCGATGGTCAAACCCACCAGCAATGAGCGCATATCGGACCAGGGACCGATGACGTAGTCGCTTGCCAGTGCAACCGAGAGCACACTAACGATGTCGCCGCGTATCACCAGCGGGGCAAACGCAAGTTGATACTGACGATCATTGACAGTTGCAATATCGAACACCCCACGTTCTGGTGTCGTAGAAAGCGATTGCAGTCGCGTGATGACATCAGCGCGGACATCGAGCGCGGAAAGACCGGCGACCGGTTCGATGGAACTGGCAAAGGCTCTCCCGGTCATCGGGTCATACACTGTCACGATAGCCGACTGCGATTGTGCAGCGAGGTCGGCAAGCAACCCGCTAAGGCGCATAGCAACGACGGCGCCGCCGACGATCCGTTCTCCCTGTTTGATCGGTGCAACCGTGAAGATGTATCGTGCACCATCGCCTGCATCGAGCAAACCAGCGTACTTATCGCCGCGTGCATCGGCAGCGCCCGTCAAAATGCGCTGAACGAACCACATCCCCGACATATCGCGCGGCGGACGATTGACCCAGATGGTGGACGAACTGTCATCGCGTTCGAGGTGCAGCACCGATCTGCCCGTGCTGTCAAAGATGATCAGGCGGTCCAGCCGCACGCCGCGCCGCTGACTGATGCGCACGAAGGGATCGACCGCTGCGCCAAGTCCGGTAACATCCCTGGCAGCGAGTGCATCGGCAACTGCGGGTGCGCCGGTCTCGGCGTTCGGTCCAGCGAACACGAGTTCGCGCAGGAAGGTGAGATTGCTGCTCTCCTGCCGAACGATAGCGTCTGCCACAACGCGCGCGGTCTGCGCCAGTTGATTGTTGAGTCGTTCCTGAGCATTACCGGTGATAAAGAGGAAAGCCGTGGTCGAACCAGCCAGCGCTACCAGCAATGTCAGTAGAAGGAACGGAAGAATGATTTTGTACTGGATGCGTGAACGCAGTGGACGAAAGATCATAACCGCAACCCTCGCAGCGCCAGGCGCTAACGTCATCATCATCGAGCGCAAGCGAGTTCATCGATGACAGTGTAGCAGAGGGGCATTACCAGAGGCATCCCGGCAGCGCGAGCGAGCGACGGAGTACGTAGCAGCCTCGTAATTGCGGGCGTAGATGACCGTCACGTGGGGGCAGCGGGCGCACAACCGGCGTTCGACCAGCGCCGCCAGCGCGGCCAGCCAACACATCGCCTGGCGCCGGTGACGGTCATCGACCCTGGAGCAGCGGGCGCACGACCAGCGTTTGACCGGCGCCGCCAGCGCACCCGTCAACACGTTGTCCAGTATAGGTGATGACCGTCTCAGTCGCTATCATCACTATCATCAATCACTATCATCATCGTCATCATCATCGTGATCGTTATCATCTTCAGGTGAAGGCGATACGACGGGCGGCACAGCAGTCGGCGAAACGTCGGGCGCGGGCGACAGTTCCGGCGTGCGCACCCGCGTCGGCGACGACTCCGGCGTGCGCACCCGCGTCGGCGACGACTCCGGCGTGCGCACCCGCGTCGGCGGCGGTTCCGGCGTGCGCACCCGCGTCGGCGACGACTCCAGCGTGCGCACCCGCGTCGGCGGCGGTTCCGGCGTGCGCACTCGCGTCGGCGGCGGTTCCAGTGTGCGCATCGGCGCCGATTGGAACGTGACCGTCGGCAGCGCCAGGGCGGATGTCGCCGTCGGCTGCGGTATCGGCGACGCTCCCTTGGTTGGCGTCGGCGATGATGGCATCTCAGGCGACGCCTCTGGAGATGGTGTCGGCGACGCTGCCGGGATCGGCGCTGTGGCAGCGGCGGGCGCAGTGACAGACGGGCGCGGCGGCGACTGTGGAGGCTGCTGCGTACCGCCGAACAGAGCGCTCAGAATCAGGAATGTGCCAATCAGCAGCGCTAACGCCACGAGTGCAGCAACGACGGGCAGGTTTGTCGGATACGGCGCCGCCGGCGATGGCGCTGCAGCGAGGCGCAATTCAGCAGCGCGCGCCAGAACGGAGCGCTCGATTGCGCCAAGATCGGGCGGCAGCAGCGCGGGCAGTGTGCGCAGCGATACAGCGGCGCGCAGCATCGGCTCGAGTTCGATAATCGACAGCCCCGCAACAAATCGCAACAACAACACCTGTTGCTGCCAACACACTCATAAGGTAAAAGTTACGTTCATCTTCAAAAATGGCGGAAATGATACGTCACATTTTCACTCCTGACCAGCCACCGGATGCGCTGATCGAGCGGCTTCTGGTATAATGGCGCCTGTACACAAGCATGACGACATGATTTCGGTGCGATGCCGCACGCAACTGATGCCAGACAGCGTGGTCGCGCGGGTGGCGCGAGGAGTGCGCAAGTGAAGATGCTCATCAATGCAGCCGATACGGTCGTATCCGATGCGCTTGAGGGTCTTGCTCAAGCTCATCCGGGCATCGTGCGCGTGATGCGCAATCCGGATTATGTTGTACGCACCGATGCGCCGCTTCAGCAGCAGGTTGCAATCATTTCCGGCGGCGGCAGCGGGCATGAGCCGATGCACATCGGGTATGTCGGGCGGGGCATGCTGACGGCGGCGTGTCCCGGCGCCATTTTCACATCGCCGACGCCGGATCAGATTCTGGCGGCAACGTATGCTTCGGCGAGTCGTGCAGGAGTCCTGTACATTATCAAAAATTACGCTGGCGACCGGATGAATTTTGAGATCGCCATGGAGACGCTCCTGCTTGAAGGCGTACCCGTGGCATCGGTCATTGTAGCGGACGATGTTGCCAATCCGATGCAGGACCTCCGGCGCGGCACCGGTGCGACGATCATTGTCGAGAAGGTAGCTGGCGCTGCTGCGGAGATGGGCGCCTCGCTCGAGGAGTGCGCACGGGTGGCGCGTCGCGCTGAGCGCCAGAGTCGTTCCATCGGAGTTGCCCTGTCTGCCTGCACGGTACCGGCGCTTGCGCGGCCCTCTTTTCACCTGGGCGATAATGAGATCGAGATCGGCATCGGCATTCATGGTGAAGCAGGACGGCAGCGGACGACGATCGCGCCGGTTGCGCAGATTGTCGACCAGTTGTGCAGCGCTCTGGTCGATGACCTTGATCTGCGCGCCGGGGATCGTACGCTGGCGCTTGTCAACGGGCTTGGCGCCACTTCGCCGATTGAGCTGTACATCGTGTTTTACGAGGTTGCACGGTGGTGTGCGGCACGTCATATCGTTCTTGCACGAAGCCTGGTAGGCAATTACATGACATCGCTCGACATGGCTGGATGCACCATTACATTGATGCGCCTGGATGATGAGCTGCTCCAGCTATGGGACGCTCCAGTCTGCACGCCTGCCCTGCGCTGGGGCGTGTGAAGCAGATGCGCCGATGCCATACGCCGGTACTTTGATGCCCAATACAAGGAGATGCTTGTCTGGAGGCTTTCCGGATGCAGATCACCGTCGACCATGTCATCCGCTTTCTCGAGCGCGCTGCTGCGCTCATTCGCGAACACGCGACTGAACTGACGGAACTCGATACCGTGATCGGCGATGCAGATCACGGCACGAATCTGAACCGCGGGTTCTCCGCTGTCGTCGTCAAACTCGATGCGCTGCAGGACGGCGACATCGGCACGATCCTCGACGTGACCGGTAAAACGCTCCTGGCCACGGTCGGCGGTGCGGCTGGTCCGCTCTATGGGACAGCATTTCGACGCGCGGGCGCGTTGCTGGCAGGACGCCACGCCATCGAAGGTGCGGATATTGCTGCTGCTCTCGAAGTGGCGCTTGAGGGGATCATTGAACGCGGACGTGTGCAACGCGGCGAAAAAACGATGCTCGACGCGATTGCGCCGGGGGTCGAAACGTTTCGCAGCGCCATTGCAGAGGGCAAATCGCTCGAAGAAGCGGCACGCTGCGCCCTCGCCGCCGTTGAAGAAGGGATGCGCGCCACAATTCCGATGCAGGCGACCAAAGGGCGCGCCGCCTTTCTTGGTCCGCGCAGCATTGGGCATCAAGACCCTGGCGCTACGTCGGCGTACTACATTGCCTGCGCCATGGTCGGGCTTAACGTTGACCCGCCATCCGATCAGAATGAAGCTCAGCTGTCATGATCCTGGAAAGGATCGGTATGCGCACTCTCACGACCGATGTTCTGGTAATCGGCGGCGGCGCCACCGGCGCTGGCGCGCTGCGCGACCTCACGCTGCGCGGCATCCGATGCGCGCTGGTCGAAAAGGGGGACCTGACCCACGGCACGACCGGTCGCTACCATGGGCTGTTGCACTCCGGCGGTCGCTATGTGGTGAAAGACCCGCAGTCGGCAGAGGAATGCGCGCGTGAAA
Organism: Roseiflexus sp.; assembly: GCA_025055265.1. GTDB lineage: Bacteria > Chloroflexota > Chloroflexia > Chloroflexales > Roseiflexaceae > Roseiflexus. The sequence continues at coordinate 12,255 of JANWXL010000571.1, read as the reverse complement.
ATGAAATCCTGCGCAAGATCATGCCGCACTGCATCGAGGACACCGGCGGATTGTTCGTCGTGACCCCGGCAGACGATGAGTCATATGCCGATCGGTTTGTGGCGGCATGCCGCCGTACCGGCGTATGGGTTGAGGAAATCCCGGTGCGTGAGGCGCTGCGCCGCGAACCGTTGCTCAACCCGCGTATCAGGCGTGCATTCGCTGTGCGCGATGGCGCAGCCGACTCGTTTCTCGCCACGCACGCCAATGCCGATGATGCCCGACGTTACGGCGCACAGGTTCTGACCTACCACCGCGTGGTCGGGCTGGAACGTGTCGGCGATCGGATCATCGGCGCGGTGTGCGAGGACCTGCGGAGCGGCGAAACGGTGCGGATCCATGCCAGTTTCACCATTAATGCAACCGGCGCCTGGGCGGGGAAGATCGCCGCCATGGCCGGGTTGCACATCAGTGTCGTGCCTGGCAAGGGCACGATGATCGCCATGAACCATCGGATTGTCAATACCGTCGTCAACCGTTGCAAAATGCCCGCCGACGGCGACATCATCGTGCCCATCCATACGGTCGCAGTGCTTGGCACTACCGACATCGCTGTGCCTGATCCCGATGTGTACGATATTACCCCCGAAGAAGTCCGGTTGATCCTCGAAGAAGGCGAGTGCCTGGTTCCGGGGGTGAGCCGCATGCGCGCATTGCGAGCCTGGGCGGGCGTTCGACCGTTGTACAGAGAACAGGACGCCGGAAGCGACCGGGATATTCCCCGCACTTACAAACTGCTCGACCACGAAACCCGCGACGGCGTCGCTGGCATCGTCAGCATTGTCGGCGGCAAGTGGACGACGTATCGTCTGATGGCGGAGCATACCGTCGATCTGGTTGCGCAGCGACTCGGCGTGACCACGCCATGCCGGACGGCGGATCTGCCTGTCGAACCGTTGCACGACAGCGCCGCCTCAGCGCCGCGTTCCTCCGCACGCACGCAGTTTGCCATTCTGGCGTCGCCGTTCTATATGCTGGGCCACCGGTTGGCGGAGGTTGAGGCTGACGATAGCTACGGCGATCTGATCTGCGAATGTGAACTGGTCACGCGTGCGCACCTGGAAGCGGCGATCCGCAGCGATGGAACGGCTAATCTCGATGATCTGCGCCGCGATACGCGCCTGGGCATGGGTCCATGTCAGGGCGGATTCTGCACCTACCGCGCCGCCGCAATCTGGCATGAACTCCGCAATGGAACTGCGCAGGCCGCTGGCGCGCCGCCAGCAACGGCGCTGATCGGACACTTCCTCCAGGAACGCTGGAAGGGGGTTACGCCGACGTTGTGGGGCGACCAACTGCGCCAGGAACGCCTCAACGAACTGAACTATCTCGAAACGCTCGCCATTGATCGCCTGCCCGCCACGGGGCGCGACACGATTGTGCAGGGACGCGATTATGTGATCGAGGAGGTTGTGTGACCAGGGGATCGCAATGCGCACAACAATTGTTATTGGCGCAGGATTGAGCGGGTTGATGGGCGCGCTGGCGCTGGCGGAAGCCGGCCTGCGACCATTGCTGCTGGCGAAGGGACAGGGAGCGACCCACTGGACTGCGGGGACAATTGATGTCTGGGGCGCTGATGAACGTTCTCCGCGCGAAGCGCTCCAGACAATCATCACGTCACGTCCGGGTCACCCATACGCTCTGATTGGCGTGCACGCCGTAGAGGAAGCTATTACGCGCTTTCGTGCTCTGACCGAAGCGGCGCGCTATCCGTATGTCGGAGGGTTGGAACGCAACGTTCTGCTGCCGACGGCGGCGGGCGCGTTGCGCCCTGCCGCGCTGTTGCCGGTCACGATGGCTGCCGGAGACGTGCGGCTCGGCGGAGAAATGTTGATCGCTGGCTTTCGTGAGTTGCGCGATTTCTACCCGCCGTTTATCGCTGCCAATCTGGCGGCGCAGGGCATCGCAGCGCGCGGCGTGTACCTGACAATGCCGCCAGCGTTCCGCCGACGCGAATATACGACTGTCACCTTTGCGCGGATGTTCGATGACCCGGCGTTTCGCAGCGAGATTGGCAGACAGTTACGCGCGCAACGCGGCAATGCAACCAGGATCGGGCTGCCCGCTGTGCTCGGACTGCGCGATCCGCTGGAGGTCGTTGCACATATGCAGAACGAGAGCGGCGCGCAGGTGTTCGAGATACCGACATTGCCGCCGTCGGTTCCGGGAATACGCCTGTTTACACTCTTCCAGCAGGCTATCGAACGGGCTGGCGGACGATTGCAGATCGGATCGGAAGTAATCCGTGGCGAAGGTCAGGATCGCCGCCTTACGACCATCTGGAGCGAGGCGGCGGCGCGCCAGCAGGAACATCGAGTTGAGCGCGTACTGCTGGCCACCGGCGGTATTGCTGGCGGCGGCATTCGGACCGACCACGCAGGCATCGTGCGTGAAACAGCGCTCGATCTGCCGGTGCGCGCGCCGGCAAACCGCGCCGACTGGTTTGCGCCGCGCTTCCTCGATCCGCACGGACACGCCATTTACACGGCTGGCGTCGCAACCGACGCACATCTGCGTCCGCTCGGCGCTGCTGACGAGGTGATCTACGACAATGTCGCTGTCGCCGGTGCGGCACTGGGTGGCGCCGATACTGTCCGCGAACGGAGTCGAAGCGGCGTTTCCCTCGCCACAGGATGGGCGGCTGGACGCATACTTGCAGGATTGGTGTCATGACAATCATTCCAGAAGATCATATCGAACAGTCGCTTGAACAGTCGCTCGATCACTGCATCAAGTGCAATATCTGCACGGCGGCGTGTCCGGTCAGCGCCGTCACCGATCTGTTTCCCGGACCCAAATATGTCGGTCCGCAGGCGCAACGTTTTCGGCACGAGCGCCAGTCGTCGCCCGACGAGTCGGTGGACTACTGTTCGGGATGCCGCGTGTGCAACGAAGTCTGTCCGACCGGCGTCAGAATCGCTGAGTTGAACGCGCGCGCGCGGGCGCGCCTGGCGGCGGAACGCGGCATCCCGCTGCGCAACCGCCTGATCAGTCGCTCCGGTCTGATCGGTCGCCTAGGCGCTGGACCGCACGCGCCGCTGGCGAATGCGCTGCTCGGCTTCAAGCCGCTGCGGTTGGTCATTGAACGCACGCTGGGGATTGCGCGAGAAGCGCCGTTGCCAGCCTTCAGCCGGTACACATTTCGGGCGTGGTTCCATCGTCGGCGCGCCCCCCAAACGACCAATGGCGCGTCAGGACGACAGGTGGTCTACTTCCACGGCTGTTCAGCAAACTACTACGAGCCGTGGATCGGGAAGGCGGTCGTCGCAGTGCTTGAACACAACGGCTTTGAAGTGTTGCTGCCCCGTCAGCGCTGCTGCGGTCTGCCGCTGCTCTCAAACGGCGACTTTGCCGCTGCGCGTCGCGCCCACGAAGCAAACGTCGCATTCCTGGCGCCCTACGCGCTGCGTAACATCCCGATCGTCGGCGCGAGCACCAGTTGTACGCTGACGCTCAAAGAAGAAGCGCCGGAACTGCTCGGCATGCAGAGCGATGCTGTGCGCGCAGTCGCGCGCCAGACCTTCGACATCTTCGAGTTTCTGCGCACACTCTACGAGCGCGGTGAGTTGCGCACCGACTTCCGCCCGATCGAGCGCACGCTGCCGTATCATCCGCCATGTCAGTTGCGCGCGCACCGCATCGGTCGCCCGGCGATCGACGTGCTGGAACTCATTCCCGGATTGCGCCTGGTCGAAACGCACGCCAGTTGCTGCGGCATCGCCGGAACGTATGGTCTGAAGGTCGAGAAGTATCGGATCAGCATGGACGTCGGAGCGCCGCTGTTCGAGACGGTGCGGCGCTCCGGCGCCGATCTGGCGCTTTGCGACTCAGAGACGTGTCGCTGGCAGATCAGCCACGGCGCAGGGGTCGCTGCGCGCCATCCCGTTGAGATACTTGCCGAAGCATACGGGCTTGTGACATGATTGTGACATGATATGGTTGGCATTTTGATCGTTGCTCATAGTGAACGGCTTGCGAGCGGCGTCAAGGAGTTTGCCGATCAGGCGACGCATGGTCAGGTTCCGATTGTCGCAGTAGGCGGAGCCGTTGACGGTTCGCTCGGAATCAGCACAGAGGCTATTCGCGACGGTCTGCGCCGGGTTGCCAGCAACGACGGCGTGCTCGTGCTGGTCGATTTCACCAGCGCCGCACTGAGTGTCGAAGCCGTCCTCGAAGACGAGCCCGCCATGCGCGTCGTCATCAGCAACGCTCCGCTTGTTGAGGGCGCGTATCTTGCAGCGGTCGAGGCATCGGTCGGTGCGACGCTGGAGGAAACGGCCGCCGCCGCGCTGCGCGGACGCGATCTGGTCAAAGTGCAGTCGGATCGTCGCATACGCTATCAGTAACGCAATGCCTGTCTCTATGGGAGATGGGCGGTGATGTGCACCTTCGAAGAGACATGGAAGAGCGAGTGGTACGCATTCGGCATCCCTTCGGGCTGCATGCGCGTCCGGCAGCCGATTTCTATCGCAAGACGCGCGAGTTTCGCAGCCGCATCACGGTACGGAACATGAGCCGGCGATCCTCGGTCGAGCTGCCGGTCAGCCTGTTGAATCTGCTGCAACTTGGCGCCGCGCAGGGGCATCAGGTGCTGATCCGCGCCGAGGGCGACGATGAACGTGAGGCAGTGGCGGCGCTGGCCGCATTACTGGATCAACTCACAGCCGAGGAATAGATGGCCATCTATCTTCGTGGCGCTGGCAGTTCACCAGGAGTGGCGCTCGGGCGCGCAGTGCGGTATCTGCCCGATAACCACACCTGGCATACGGTCGATGCCGATATCGACGCCGCGATGGCGCGCTTCACGGCAGCTCAGGCAATGGCTGCCACTCAGCTTCGCGCGCTGGCGGATCTGTTGCGTGAAGAGGGCCGCATCGAAGAGGCGCGCATTTTTGACACCCATGCGCTTCTCGTCGAAGACGAAACCCTGACGCAGGAAGTTGAACGGCGCATGCGCGAGGGGCACATCAGCCTGGAACAGGCGCTGATTGCCGCCATCGGATCATTGCGCGAAACCATTGAAGCAATCGAAGACCCCTATCTCCGCGAACGCTCCAGCGACGTGGATAGCGTGCGACGCGCGATCCTGACGGCGCTGCACGGCGAAACGCGCCGCATCCACGATCTGCCGATCGGCGCTATCCTGGTGACGAACGATCTGACGCCAGCGGAAGCGGTCAGTCTGCGCGATGGACGGATCGCCGGATTCGCAACGGCTGAGGGTGGGCCAACCAGCCACACAACCATTCTGGCGCGCGCCTTCGGCATTCCGGCGGTTGTCGGGCTGGGCGCAGCGACGCTGGCGGTTCCCGATGGCGCACCGCTCGTGCTCGATGGATACACCGGTCTGCTGATCGTTGATCCTGACGCCTTTGAGTGGTCCTCCTACGAACGACGCGCGTCGGGTTCGATCCTTGCGCGGATCCGACGCCAACCGTTGCGCGATCAACCGGGGCGGCTGGCGAGCGGCGAACCGGTGACGATCTGGGCGAATATCAGCCATCCGCTGGAGGCGCGCGCCGCCCTCGAACAGGGCGCGGAAGGCATCGGGCTGTTCCGCACCGAGTTCCTCTTCCTGGGGCGCAGCGCTCCGCCCGGTGAACACGAACAGTATGAAGCCTATCGCACTGTGCTCGACATCATGGAAGGTCGCCCGGTCATTATCCGCACGCTGGATATTGGCGGCGATAAGCGGGTGGACTACCTCGACCTGCCCCATGAACTCAACCCGTCGCTCGGCATCCGCGGGGTGCGCCTGGCTATGCGTCGCCCCGATCTGTTCCAGACTCAGATTCGCGCCATGCTCCGCGCGGCAGTGCATGGCGATCTGCGCATCCTGCTGCCGATGGTCACCACACCGGACGAAGTCGCGTGGGCGCGGGAACAGATCCGCAGCGCCGCCGAGTCGCTGGCGCAGGAAGACATTCCGTACCGGGCGGACGTACCCGTCGGTGTCATGATTGAAACGCCAGCGGCAGCGATCACTGCCGATCTGCTGGCGCGCGAGGCGGCGTTCTTTAGCATCGGCACGAACGATCTGGCGCAGTATGCGCTTGCCGCTGATCGCACCAGCGCTGATGTATCCGCCCGCTATCCGCAGACCTCCGCCGCTGTTCTGCGCCTGATCGCGCAAACCGTCGGCGCCGCTGCACGCGCCCATCTGCAGGTGTGCGTCTGCGGCGAGATCGCCAGTGCGCCGGATGTTGCACCGCTCCTGGTTGGGCTGGGAGTGGTGCAGTTGAGTATGAACCCGGCCAGCATTCCCCTGATCAAAGAGCGCTTGGGCGAGACGTCTATGACGCAGGCGCGATCAGCAGCCCGATCGGTGTTGAGTTTCTACGTATGAGCAACCTTCCTGAACGGATCGGCAATTATCGCCTGGAGCGCCAGATCGGCAGAGGGGGCGTCAGCCAGGTGTGGCTGGCGCGTCACCGGACGCTGCGCACCCGTCAGGTTGCGGTTAAGGTGCTTCTTTCGCAGGATCCCGAATGGATCGAACGCTTTACCCGCGAAGCGGAGATCACCAGCCAGCTCCGCCACGAACACATTGTGCCGATCTACGACCACGGGTATCAGTCGCCGTTCCACTACACTGTCATGGAATATGTCGAGGGCGGATCACTCCGTGATCTGCTCAATCAACGCGGACGGCTGCCGCTCGAACTGGCGGCGCACATCTTTTTTTGCACCGCCGCGGCACTCGACTATGCCCACGCGCACGGCGTCGTCCACCGCGACATTTCGACCGGCAATATTCTCGTCGACCACAACGGCAAGCGCGTGTTTCTCGCCGATTTCGGCATCGCCCGCGAATCAGGCAAACCGCCGATGACGACGGTCAACAAAGTGATGGGGACGCGCGGATTCCTCTCACCAGAACACGCATCGTCGGCAACCGCTGTCACCCATCTCTCCGATATCTATAGCCTGGGCGTGGTGTTGTATGTCATGCTCACGGGTGATCTGCCCTGGCCCTACAAACCAGGGTTGGGCGATGATGGCGGACCATTCGCACCGCCAATGTCGCTGCGCGACCGCGGCGTGACTGATGTGCCCGCTGCGCTCGATACCATCATCCGCACGATGCTGGCGCTGGAACCGTCCAAACGCTACCCAAGCGCCCAGGCGGCGGCGGATGCGCTCAAACAGGCGCTGAACCGCCACACCAGCACGACGCAGGTGATGACCAGCGCGCCTGCCAGCACACCCTCCACTCCGGCATCACCGCCAGAAGAACCGCACCCGGTGGAAAAGGCGCTGGCGCCCGATCTGCTCAAGGCGCCGATGCAGGAAGCCCTGACGCGCATGAACGAACTCAATGATCCGCGCGAAATCGCCCGGCTGTTGAACGACTGGAGCGATGCCCGACCGTGGCTGCGCCGTCCGGCGTTAGGGCGCCTGGCAGCGATCCGACAGATTGGGCATCGCAACGTCTACTGGTACGTCCTGCGCGTGCTGTACGAGACGCGCGAGCCAGCGCGGAGCGCCGAAGAACCGGATTATCAGATGATAGAGATCAAACTGGAGCGTGAGCCCGGTCGCTGGGAAGTGCCGCTTCCTGCGCCGCAAGGATTTGAGAACGATCCTGGCGGCATTGTGCGCATTCCCGGTACGACGCGCGTCGTGCTGTGCGACGATTGCAAAGGAATCGGGCGCACCATCTGTCCCCGCTGCAACGGCAGTCGGCGTGTTCCTGCACCTGCCGATCCCGGATTGCCGGGCGATCCGATGCCCGGTTCCCCGGCGACAGTCGCCTCTGCGTCTGCGTCGGTACAGGTTGCCGCACCGCCGCGCCTGATCCCGTGTCCCGACTGCCAGGGAAGCGGCGGATTGCACTGTAAACGCTGCGACGGAACCAGCCGCCTGGTTGTTCACAAGACTATCCGCTGGCATCGCCGGGCGGCAACAATGACTGAACACGACAATTTGCCGAAAGTTGATGAACAGTGGCTGCAGCAGCGCTGTAAGAAGCGCAAAATCTACTGCGAGCAGGCGCAGGGCGGATTCCGCTCCGAATGGCGCCTCGTACCGGGCATTCAGACGATGATTGAAGAGGCGGAGAAGCGCCTGGATCCCGATACGCGCATCGTGCTAAGCGAAGTGATTGTCCATTTCATCCCTGTGACCGAGATCGTGTTCGACTTGAATGAATGGACGGTGACCAAAGGCGTTGGAGGCAAAAGGCGATCGCGTGAACCGGTGCTCTACCGCTGGTATATCTACGGATTTGAAAAGTTACTGCCCGATGACTGGCGTTTTCTGAACCGGGATCGGATCGTCGCACTGGGGGCGACGGGCGTGAGCATTGTGGTGACAGTGGCGCTAATCTTGATATTGGTATTGTGATTCTGAATCATCGGCACAACGTCTGCACGCTACCTTCTCGATGATTTCTCTCTCTCAGCACCCCCTTCTTGAGACATTGGCGTCGCTCTTTGATGCGCTTGCGCGCGCTGGCGGACGTCCCCTGCTGGTTGGCGGCGCAGTGCGCGATATGCTGCTCGGTTTGCCGCCGACCGATATTGATGTGGAAGTGTACGGCATCGACGGGCAGACCCTCGCCGCCGCGCTTGCGTCGTTCGGTCGGGTTGATGCGGTCGGTCGCTCTTTTGGCGTATTGAAAGCGCGGCTCGCAGGATACGAGGTGGATGTGACGCTGCCGGTGCGTCGGCATCCGGTTGACGATGATGACGAGCCTGGCACGCTGCTGGAGTACGACCCGTCGTTGACGCCGCGCGAGGCGCTGGCGCGCCGCGACTTTACTATCAACGCACTGGCGCTGACGCCGTCTGGCGATCTGATCGACTATTTTGGCGGTCGCGCCGATCTCGAAGCGCGGCTGCTGCGGCATACATCCGAGGCATTTGGCGATGATCCGCTGCGCGTGTTGCGCGCGATGCAGTTTGCGGCGCGCTTTGATATGCGCCTCGCACCGGAGACGGCTGCGCTCTGCCGCACCCTGCTTCCTGCATCTGCCACTCTTCCAGGCGACCGTATCTGGCGTGAATGGCACAAATGGGCAACTCTTGGCGTCTGCCCCTCCGCCGGGTTACACGCTCTCGATGAGTCGGGATGGCTGGCGCTCTACCCTGAACTTGTCGCATTACAGGGATGCCCGCAACACCCGCACTTTCACCCTGAAGGAGACGTGTGGGTTCATACGCTCTACGTCTGCGATGCAGCAGCGCGCATTGCCGAACGCGACGCGCTGGATGCGCGCGACCGCGCGGTGCTGATGTTTGCAGCCCTGTGTCATGATCTGGGAAAGCCTCCCACCACCGTGATCGAAGAGGACGGCATTCCACGCAGTCCGGGGCACGCAGCGGCGGGCGTGCCGTTGACGCAAGCGTTCCTTGCGCGCATCGGAGCGCCGCACTGGCTTGAGCGTCTGGTAACGCCGCTGGTGCGCGAGCACCTGGTGCACATTCACACCCCGCCGACGCCGCGCGTGGTGCGTCGCCTGGCGAACCGTCTCGCGCCGGCAACCCTGGTGCAGTGGGAGCGACTGATTGAAGCTGACGCCTCCGGACGACCGCCAATGCCGCCAGAGCGACCGGCAGCGGCGTTTCTGGCGATTGCCGAGGCTGAGGGCGCCGCCAGAAATCGTCCCGCGCCGCTGGTCCGCGGGCGTGACCTGATCGCTGCGGGGGTCGCGCCAGGTCCGCGCCTGGGGGAAATGCTGCGGCGCGCCTACGAAGCGCAACTTGATGGCGTCTTCAGCACAGTGGAAGAAGGCGTGGCGTGGGTTCTGCAGACGCACAAGGATTGACGCAACGCTAACGTTTCTCTGACACAGTTCTAACACACACGCGCTAATATACATAACCGAAAACACCAGATGCCACAAGGAGGTGAGGACCAATGACTACTGCGTTGACCCGTTTCGATCCATTCGCTGAGGCGCTGCGGCTGTCGGATGCAGTCGAGCAACTGCTGAACGAGAGCTGGGTGATGCCACGCAGCCTCTTTGGCGGTTGGGCAGGAACGTCGCGCATTCCATTGGACCTCTACGAAACCGATGAGGCATATGTGGTGACGGCGCTTATGCCGGGCGTTCCGAGCGACAAGGTTGATATCCAGCTCGAGCAGAACATGCTCACCATCCGTGGTGAGGCGGCTGTCGAGCAGCCAAAGGATGCGCACTACCTCATCCAGGAGCGCACGAGCGGCAAGATTGAGCGTTGCGTCCGCCTGCCTGCAACGGTGGACGCCGACAGGATCTCGGCATCGCTCAAGGATGGGGTGCTGACCATCCGGCTGCCGAAAGTCGAGCATGCCCGACCGCACCGCATCACCATCCAGACGGCATGACCGCAGGCTGCTGAAGCGCGCTCACCCGCGGTCCTGAAGTCTGGGGTAAGTGAATGACCTGCGAGCCTGGACAGGCTCAGAAAGACGGCGGGTGAGCATAAGCGCCGTTGTTGCCGGGCAGTTCGATATCGTTCCTGCCCGGCTTTGTTGTCCCTGAAGGCAACGACCGTGGAACTGCAATCTCCACGCTGGCGCGCGCCGCGTTGCCCGCGACTGCGTGGCTGTTATATAGAGGGCTGCTATGAGAGGATTGACCAATACACTGAAGACAACGGCTCTGCTGGGTGCGCTGACGGTGCTGCTGGTCCTGGCGGGCCAGTGGTTCGGCGGCACGCAGGGCATGATCATCGCATTCATTCTCGCCGTCCTGATGAATGGCGGCGCATACTGGTTCTCGGATAAACTGGCGCTGAGCATGGCTGGCGCGCGCGAAGTCAGCCGGTACGAAGCGCCGCGTCTCTACCAGATGGTTGCACAACTGGCGCAGCGCGCGAACCTGCCGATGCCGCGCGTCTATCTGATCGACTCGGCGGCGCCGAATGCGTTTGCCACCGGTCGCAATCCGCAGCACGGCGCGGTTGCTGTCACAACCGGACTGCTGCAATTGATGAACGACGATGAAGTTGCCGCGGTCATCGCCCATGAATTAGGGCATATCAAGAACCGCGATACGCTCATCAGCACGATTGCGGCGACGTTTGCCGGCGCGATTGCGATCCTGGCGGATATGGCGCAGTGGGCATTGCTGCTTGGCGGCTTTGGGCGCCACGATGACGATGGGGAGGACAGCGGCCTGGCAGGGTTGGTGAGCGGATTGCTGCTGATCCTGGTGGCGCCGATCGCTGCGACGCTGATTCAATTGGCAATCTCGCGCACGCGCGAATTCGAAGCGGACGCCGCAGGCGCGACAATCAGCGGATCGCCGCTGGCGCTGGCATCAGCGCTACGCAAGATCGAGGCGTGGAAGCAGCGCCTGCCGCTTGCGACTAACCCGGCGATGGCGAACCTGTATATTGTCAATCCGCTCGATGGCGGCGCGATTGTGAAACTCTTCAGCACACATCCGCCGACAGAGGAGCGCATCGCGCGGCTGGAGCAAATGGCGGTTCGGCAGCGTGCGCTGGTGTGGTGAAGGGTGCAGTCATGAGTTGTAAGCAGACGATGCGTTCGCTGATGTCTGAATTCATCGCGCTGCCCTGGGACGCCGTAAGGGCGGGTCTCAGACCCGCCCTTACGCATCGTCGCTCTGCGTGTCATCCGCCGCGCCGTCAACGCCTGCGTCTGAGACCCGCCCTTACACATCGTCGCTCCGCCATTGTCTGATGATGCATGACCCGAACTGCTGGGCGAAAAGCATCTTGCGATCCTGCCAGAAGTCGTGTATCATTACTTTTAATAACCCAATGACAATTAAACACACCACTGGGGGAGCCGGGTGAGCCCGGCTGAGAGTGCGACCCTACCGATGTCGCAGACCCTTTGAACCTGACCTGGGTCATACCAGCGTAGGGAAGTGTCCAGACAGAGTCTGCCGCTGATCCACGTTGGTGGGGTCAGCGGCAGTTTTGATTCTGGCACTCCAGGAGGAGACAACTATGGCACTGTCCACATCAGTCGATCCATCCCCGTCTGTGCTGACCGATCCGATCCCGTTTCCATCCGGCGGAGGCATCGTGTATGTCATTACCGACCGACGCACCGCAGGTGAACGTTCGCTGATCGAGATCGTGCGCGCGGCGCTGCGCGGCGGCGCACATGTCATTCAACTGCGCGACAAGGACGTACCGGCGCGCGACATGATCGCTCTGGGGAAGGCGTTGCTGCCGCTCACTCGCGCGGCTGGCGTTCCGCTGATCGTCAACGACCGCGTCGACGTGGCGCTGGCACTGGACGCTGACGGCG
>JANWXL010000569.1 GCA_025055265.1 Roseiflexus sp. | reverse complement strand
TCGTAACATTCCCCGCCTGGTGTATTTCGAGCAGGAGGATATCCTGCACCTGGCGCTTTCGGAAGAGCCGGAGGCTGGCAGCGTTGAAATCAGTCCGTCTATTACCGCGGAACTCAACGAACAGGGCGAGCTGATCGGCATCGAAATCGTGAACGCCCGTGAGTTCGTGCGAGATGTCATTCTCGAAACGGTTCAGGCGAAATTGCTGCAACTGTCCAGAGCGCCAGCGGCGTAGCCTTTATCATGCCCACGGCGGTCGGCGACGCGCTTTGAAGGCGGCGATTCCCTCACGCGCTTCGTCGCTTGTGCGGACGCGCGCCAGCATTTCGACCACAAAGCGCCGCGCGGCGTCGCGCTCGCTCTCCCACACCACGTCTATAACCCGCTTGGACGCCACAATCGCCTCCGGCGCGCTCGTCAGGCAGCGCTGTGCGATTTCCCTCACTGTGGCATCGAGTTCGTCCGGTGGAACGACGCCGTGGATCAGCCCGATCTCGAAGGCGCGCTCGGCGCTGAAGCGTTCGCCGGAGACGAATAGCGCCCGCGCCTGGCTGACTCCGATCTTTGGGACGACGTACTGCGCGATGACTGCCGGGATCAGCCCGATCTTGACTTCGCCAAAGCCGAAGCGCGCAGTGTCGGCGGCAATCGCCAGGTCGCAGCACGCGACCAGCCCTGCGCCGCCGCCGATGGCAGCGCCATTGATCCGACCGAGCACCACTTTCGGGCACATCCAGATCGTCTCGAACATCGCTGCCAGCTCACTGGCGTCCGCCATATTTTCCTCGAAGGTCATTTCCATCGCGCTCTGCATCCAGCGCATGTCGCCGCCAGCGCAGAACGACTCGCCTGCGCCGGTCAGGACAATGACGCGCACCCCTGCATCGCTAGAGAGCGACTCGAACGCGATGCGCACCTCTTCGATCGTAGCGGCGTCGAAGGCGTTGTGAGCGTCGGGACGGTCGAGCGTCACGGTTGCAATCGAGCCGTCGCGTGTAATGTGAACCGTCATCAGGCATGCTCCTCGCCGCGCAGGTAGCGCAGCAATGCGCGGCGCTTTTCCAGCCGCCGCTGACTTTCCGGGTCGCCGCCCTGTAACACTTCATCGAGCGTCCATTGCGCCTCGGGATGGTCGAGCAGGTCGCGGTGCGCGTGGAAGACGCTCAACGCCGCAGCGTCGTCTTCGGCGTTCAGAAATGCAAAGATCGCCTGTCCCTGCGGCGTCTCGGTCCATGTTTCGCGGTAGAGGCGCAGTTGCGCCAGCGCGACCAGCCGCTGCCGCAGCCCATCGGCAGCCTCCCGCTGCCCGGCGTCGGCGAACTGTTGCGCCAGATGCTCCACCGCTTCGGCAAATGCGTCAGTCAGCGTCAGGGGCCAGCGATCAACGACCTGTCGCAACTCCTCCAGGGTATTCGCCGCCAGCACCGCTTGCAGCGCGGCAGGAACGTCCTGTTCCGCCCGCTGACGAAGGTCCGTCAGCCATGCCAGTCGTTCCCGCAGCGCCTCTGCCGAGGGGTTCGCCGCTGCCTGCCGTGCGACTGCCAGGAACTCGTCGCTCATGATCAGCGGCTCATGCTCAACCAGCGCCGCCAATCCGGCGCGATCCGGCAGCGCCAGCAGGTGCGCCAGAGCGGACTGGAAAGCGTCATTGGAAAGGTTTTGTTCAGCACTCACAGGGGTCGGGGTCGCTCTTTCAGCACCTGAACCACGCCTTGCCATCTTGCGCGCATCGCTGGCTTCGACAGGCTCAGCCAGCGCCTGCCACATCTCTTCGTTACATTCGGAACACGCCGAATTGCGTCGTTTCGACCGGCGCGTTGGCGGCAGCCGCCAGACCGAGCGCCAGCACCGTGCGCGTGTCCGCCGGGTCGATCACCCCATCATCCCACAGACGCGCCGTTGCATAGTAGGGGCTTCCTTCGCGTTCGTAAGTCGCCAGGATTGGCGCAGTGAACGCCTCACGCTCGGCGCTGCTCATATCGACGCCCCGCGCCCGCAGCGCGTCAAGGCGAACCGTCAGCAGCACGCTTGCCGCCTGCTGCCCGCCCATCACTGAAATACGCGCATTGGGCCACATCCAGAGCTGCCGCGGTTCATAGGCGCGTCCGCACATCGCATAGTTGCCGGCGCCAAATGAACCGCCGATAACCACCGTAAACTTGGGGACCTGCGCATTCGCAACCGCCATGACCATCTTGGCGCCGTCCTTGGCGATGCCGCGCTGTTCGTATTCCTTCCCGACCATGAAGCCAGTAATGTTTTGCAGGAAGACGAGCGGAATGCCGCGCGCACAGCATAACTCGATAAAGTGCGTTCCTTTGAGGGCGCTTTCCGAAAAGAGCACGCCATTATTGGCAATAATGCCGACCGGTGCGCCAGCGATGTGCGCAAAGCCGCAGACCAGCGTTTCGCCATAGGTTGGTTTGAACTCATGCATCCGGCTGCCATCGACAATTCGGGCAATCACCTCGCGCACATCGTAACTGGATCGCGGATCACGCGGAATGACCCCGTACAACTCGCGCGGATCGTACAGCGGCTCTTCCGGTTCGCGCCACTCCCACGGCGACGGACGACGCGGACCCAGGTTCGCCACGATGGAGCGCACGATTGCCAGCGCGTGGAGATCATTTTCCGCCAGATGGTCGGCGACTCCGGAGATGTGGGTATGGACGACCGCGCCGCCGAGTTCCTCGGCGCTGACCTCTTCGCCAGTCGCCGCCTTGACCAGCGGCGGACCGCCGAGAAAGATCGTGCCAGCGCCGCGCACGATCACCACCTCATCGCTCATTGCTGGCACATACGCGCCACCTGCCGTACACGATCCCATCACTGCGGCGATTTGCGCGATGCCTTTGGCGGACATGCGCGCCTGATTGTAGAAAATGCGCCCGAAGTGATCGCGGTCAGGGAAGACCTCCGCCTGGAGCGGCAGGAAGGCGCCGCCGCTATCGACCAGGTAGATGCAGGGCAGATGGTTCTGCTCGGCGATCTCCTGGGCGCGCAGGTGCTTTTTGACCGTCAGCGGGTAGTACGTGCCACCCTTCACCGTCGCATCGTTGGCGACAATCATCACCTCGCGTCCGGCGACGCGCCCGATGCCGGTGACGATGCCAGCGGAGGGAACCGGCTCATCATAGACCTCGTGCGCTGCCAGCGCGCCGATTTCGAGGAAGGGAGTCGCCGGATCGAGCAGGCGTTCGATCCGTTCACGCACGAGCAGCTTGCCGCGCGCCACGTGGCGCTCGCGCGCCTCCGGGGGACCGCCAGCGCGCGCCTGCGCCAACCGGGCGCGCAGATCGTCGAGCAACGCGGCATACGCCTCCGCATTGGCGCGAAAGGTTGCCGAGCGAGGATCAACGAACGACTTAATGGTGGTCATTGTCGGTCAGATCGTCAGGCGGAACAACGTTCCGCAGGAAACGGGCGCTTTCTTCGGGCAGCGCCGTATTGATAAACATCCCGGTGCCCATCTCGAAGCCTGCGGTCTGCGTCACCCGCGGGATAATCGTCACATACCAGTGGAGATGGCGCGCCAGGCGCTCACTCTCCGGCGCTGAACGAACTACGTAATTATAGTCAGGATCGTTCAAGCCGTAGTAGATCCGGCGCAGAACATCGCGCAACACATGCGCCAGGTCTTCAATCTCATCGGCGGTTGCATTAAGCATATGCGCAGTATGTCGGCGCGGGACAATCCACAGGTGGAACGGCGAATACGCGGCATATGGAATAAACGCCGTGAAATGGCGACTGGCAACGACGATGCGATCCTGTTGGCGTTCCTCGTCTTCGCGCATGCGGCAGAGGACGCACTCGCCATAATCGTCGAAGTACCGCCGCGCCTCCTCGTTGCGTACACGGATGTCGTGGGGAACGACCGGCAAAGCCACCGCCTGCGCGTGCGGATGGAGCAGCGATGTTCCAGCCGTCGCGCCATGGTTTTTGAAGAACACAATATGCTCGATGCGCGGATCGCGGCGATAAATGGCAGCGCAGGTCTGAAACGCCTGCAGGGTGGTGATCAATCCTTCGACCGGCTCCAGCGCCGCGCACGTGTTGTGCCGCCGCGACTCAACCACGATGTCATGATAGCCAAACCCTGCCAGCGAGCGGTTGAGCCCGTGAAAGCGCCGCTGATACTCATCGTGTTCCAGCAGCGCCGGGTAGCGATTGCGCACCACGCGCACCTGCCAGTCGCCGATGGCGGGCAGTCGAAAGCGCTCAAGGTCCAGTTCTTCGTTGCCAGGGCAGAACGGGCAGTTCGGATCGTGTTCAGGACGGTCGAGAATACTCCCGCGCGATGGCAGGATAAACTGCTCGGGTCGCCGCGCCCGTTCGGTTGCGATGATGACCCACTCGCGCGTCGCCAGATTCTGTCGGATCTCGGGCATGACGCTTCCTGTAACCGGACAGCGAATCCCTGCAATATTGCTCACAATGCCTGCTCCAGTCGGCTGGCGTTGTCTTCGACAGGCTTAGCCAAGCTGATCGCACAACGGTCCGAGGACAGTTCAGACCCTGTGAGAACCACCCTCTGTGACGAGCTGCGCCGAAGACAGGCTGTGTCACTTCTCTCCATTATACTCGTGAACCGTATGTTCGAGATCAGCAATTGCGCGGGCAAGTTCTGCGACGATCGGATGATCGCCGAGCGTGTCGCGAACCGCTGCCAGGATTTCGCGATAGTACCACAGCATCTGATCAGGACCGCGCTTGAAGCGTTGCCATACGGCAGCCCCGACGAGCGTCAGGTCTGCAATGATCGAATGGATGTTGTGCAGCGCGTCCGCTGCTTTGAGAGCCGCAATCTTTGGATCGCCGCGCCGTAGATGGGCGATTGCTTCGGTCTTGCGTTCCTCCCACGGACGTTCGCTGCCGCCGTTTCGCTTACGTTCCGACGCCGCTGCGACCAGACGCGCGACTTCTGCACCGAATATTGCTTCCAGTTCGTGTGGCGCAACGCCGCAATCCTCGACCACGTCGTGTAGCAACCCGGCAATGACGACGTCCTCGTCGAAGCCATAGCGCAGCAGTACAACCGAGACGTGCACTGCATGCGTAATGTAGGGAATGTCAGTGCCCTTGCGCACCTGCTGCCGATGCGCACGTGCGGCAAATTGAAGCGCCTTTTCGTACCGCGGGGAAAATGCTGGCGTATGCATTGGCAACCTGCTGTTTCTCGACATCATCTACGAAACGCCGCTGATGGTCATCAACGCGAGTGTCTGGTCAATTCTTGCGGCAATCGTCGTCATGCGCAAGCCGTCGATATTTATGGGTGAGAAGTATCCATCCCATTCTTCAACAGCGAAACTAACAGTGGATGCGCCATGATAAACATGCGGCGTTGTGTGCGTCCGGGAGCAGGCGGTTGTTGTTCGATTGCACGCAACATCTCGTAGATCGTCTCGCGCAAGCGGATGAATTCTTCTTCCGTCGCGTAGAAGACGTGGTCACGCGCGGCGATGTTGGCGAGATCGGGCGTACCGCGCGCCAGCACGTACTGCGCCAGGTCCTGCGCCACCACCGAACCGTAGATGCGCACATGCTCGGCGAATTTCTCCAGCCCGCCGGGCTGATGCACTTCTTCCGGGTCGATCAGTCCCTCGACCGAGGTGTAGAAGCGCTCCTCGATGCCATGCACCAGGCGCCGGTCAGCCACATAGATCACGCCAGCCTCGACCAGTTTCCGCACGTGGCGATAGAGCGACGGCTTGGGCACATCGGGTAACAGCTCGGCTAACTGGTTGATGGACAGGCGCACGTCATGCAGCAACTGAAAAATGCGCATGCGGATCGGATGGTTGATGACATCGAAGTTTCGGACGGGCATCGGGCGCTGCCTGGCTGTTTACGAGCAAGGGATCACATACGGGAGTAATATCGTTGTCAATTGTAATAAAGCCCGTGTTGCGCGTCAAGCATGCACCTGGCAACGCTGCTTTGCAAGAATTGCAGCCTCGCTCTTTTACTCAGGAAAGAACACATCCACAATTGTTCGTGTTGCGTCCAGGTTGCAGCTCCGTGCTCCAGAAGCCGGGATCTGGGCAGGCAGCGGGGGCCAGGTGTGCCCGCCTCCCCGCACGACATATGCCACCACTGTTGCACCACTCTCGCAGTTCAGGTACGTCCAAGGTATGAAGGTTGCTCAGGCGCGACGTTATGGCGCTTTTGGCGATGTGCGAGACCCGACGCCGCGTTAGAGCGCTTTTCAGCGAGACTGACGCAAGAGCGCGAAGACACACGGATCACATGGTCGGCGTTTCTCCACGGCGTATCCGCGCTTCGATCTCATTGATGGCGCGAGGCAGATCCCAGACGCCTTCAATGACCAGGTGTGCGCCAGCGGCGTAGAGTTGTTCGCCAATGCGCTTATGCGCCTCCGCCCGATCCGAGGGTGTGAGCGCATTGACTTCTGCTTCGGTCAAGCCCAAAAGGTTGCCGGTGAGGGTCACGCCAACCGTCCACATGCCAGCATTCAAACCTTCCTCGATGTCTACCGGCGTGTCTCCGACCTTGACCAGCGCCGCCATCGGGTACACTCCCAGCAGCATGGCGTTCTGAAAACACATCCAGGGCGCCGGGCGTCCGGCGGGAACCTCATCGGGGCAGACGATGCTATCGGGGCGATAGCCGTGGGCAGCGGCGGCTGGCGCGAGAATGTCCATCATCGCGCGCAGATATCCTGTGGTTGTACCAATCCTGACTCCGCGCTTGCGCAGTTCGGTTATCGCGTCGATCAGACCAGGGATGGGCATGGCGTATTCCCGCACGACAGACATTTGCAGCGGGATGAACTGCTCGAACAGCTCATCAATGTGCTGCACAGCAGGCGGCGCACCGTAGACGGATCGCCAGGCAGCGGCGACGGCTGGACGATCAAGGATCGCGCGCAGATGGTCTTTCTTCATCAGCCCCATGCCAGCACGAGCGTCTTCCGGCGTGATCGGCACGCCGCGCTGCTCAAACAGACGCACAAAGACAGCAACCGGCGCAAACGCGCCATAATCGACCGCCGTTCCTGCCCAGTCGAGGATCATGCCCCGAACAGGACCGCGATAGGTGCGTTGCGCCGTCGGTTGCACGGTTGGTCTCTCTCAGTGACCGCTGCCTTATACAATGGGACGGAATTTGTAGCCGTACACGATCAGCCCCGTTGGTCCCAGATCGCGCAGGCGGCGGGTGACCATTTCAACCGGCATGTCAATTGCTGCCTGGTCGAGATCGCAGTCGGTGAGTTGCGCGGTCACCATCGGTCCTTCATCCAGACGCACGAGCGCCACCAGGTAGGGCGGCTGATCCTCGAACCCCTCCGGCGGTTGCCGCACAACGCTGAACGAGTAGACGCGTCCCCGTCCGCTCAGAACATATGGCTCCCATATATCTTCCGCTTCGCCGGGACGCGGCGGCGCCGGCGGGAAGCGCACCTCGCCGGTAAGCCGGTTGCGCTGCCCCTCCAGACGATAGCGGGCGTGGCGCAGACGCCAGTGTTTTGCCAGATCCATGGTTGAACCTCCACCTCAGTCAAGTGTGAGAATGTGCGTTGCCACCGTTGCTCCGATGCCGCCCATACACTGCGCCAGCGCCACCCGTGCGCCGTCTACCTGCGCTGCGCCAGCCTGCCCGCGCAACTGCGCCACCAGTTCGACGATCTGATAGACGCCGTTGGCGCCAACCGTGTCACCGCGCGCTTTGCACCCGCCGCCAGTCGCCAGCGGCAATCGTCCTTTCGGGGTGATGGCGCCTTCGCGCGCCAGCGCCACGGCTGCTCCGCGTTCGGCAAACCCGCTTGATTCGAGCGCCAGCGCCGCAGCGATGCCGTGCGGGTCGGTGACGTCGAACACCTGCACGTCGCTGTGCGTCAGATGCGCCGACCGCAGCGCCGCTGCGGTTGTCTGCGCTGCCGCCGCCAGCCACAGCGGATTGGAACGGCTGTGCAACGCCAGCGTGTCGGTCGCCACTGCAGACCCGGCGATGCGCACCGGATTCGCGCAGAGTTCGCGCGCCAGCCCTTCGCTGGCGATGATCACGGCAGCGGCGCCATCAGCAGCCGTCGAGCAGTCGAGCAGACCGAGCGGCTCGGAGACCATTGGCGCGCTGCGCACCTTGTCGGCGGTGATGGCGAAGCGATACATCGCCCGCGGATTGGCGACCGCATTCGCGTGGGCATTGATCGGGAATGGGGCAAAGTCATCGGCAGTGTAGCCATACTCGTGCATGTACCGGCGCATGAGCAGCGCCCACAGCGCCGTCAGCGTAACGCCGTGGATCGCCTCCCAGTCGGCGTCGGTCGCCAGCGCCAGCGCCGCTTCGCGGCGAGCGTCGAGCACATCGGTCACCTTTTCGACGCCGACGACCGCCGCCAGATCGACAGCACCCGATGCAACGGCCATACATGCCTGGCGCAACGCCACGCCGCCAGATGCCCCGCCCGCCTCGACCGTGATGGCTTCGACGCCAGGAATGCCGGCAGCCGTCGCGATCAACGCGCCGACCTGACTCTGCGCGTGTAACGTTCCGCTGAGCGCGCTGGCGACGTAGAGCGCGCCAAGCCGCGATGCCGGGATCGTCCCCAGAGCGCTATTCAGCGCCTCGATTGCGAGCGACGCGGCGCTGCGATCCCAGTGCTCGCCAACCGCCGTCGCTCCGGTTCCAATAATATAGACGTGTCGCATGGCACTACTCCATCACCAGTTTGCCGCGCCACTTGGCGTACACGGCATAATCTACAAATGTCTCGCGCGCCAGGTATGCCGCCGTCAGCGGCGCGCGCTCGCGGCGCTCCGGCAGCGCCTCGGTCACCCGCAGCGCATAGGCGTCGGACCCCGCACCAGAACCGTAGGTCGTCACAAAAATCGTATCGCCCGGCTTCGCCACATCGAGAATGGCGCACAATCCGAGAAGCGCGGCTGCCGAGTAGGCGTTGCCGATCTTCGGCGACAACAGCCCTGGTGTGATCTGCTGCGGCGTGAACCCGAGTTGACGGGCGACGGTCTGCGGAAAGCGCGTGTTCGGCTGATGGAACACGGCGTAAGTGAAATCGGATGGCTTCGCTCCCAGGTCGTGCAACAGCCGCTCGGCTGCGCTGCGCAACGTGTTGAAATATGCCGGCTCGCCGGTGAAGCGGTGCCCATGCACCGGGTACGCCGTATCAGCGCGGCGGAAAAAGTCGGGCGTGTCGGTCACATACGAGGTTGTGCCCTCGATCACTGCCAGGGCTTCCGCTGCCGGACCGACCAGCAGCGCCGCAGCGCCAGCCGCAGCAGTGTACTCCAGCGCATCACCGGGGCGGCCCTGCGCTGTATCGGCGCCGATTGCCAGCACATACTGCGCCATGCCGCTGCCGACCATGCCCATCGCGGCAGTTAATGCCTCAGAACCGGCCTTGCAGGCAAACTCCCAGTCGGCTGCGCTGACCCACGGCGTTGCACCGAGCGCCTCGGCGACCAGCGTACCGGATGGTTTGACCGAGTAAGGGGGACTCTCACTGCCAACCCACACCGCCGAGAGGCGGTCGGGGGCGACGCGCGCTCGCGCCAGGGCATTGCGCGCCGCTTCGATTGACATCGTGATTGTATCTTCATCGGGACCGGGCACGCTCTTCGCGTCGACCGGCATTCCTCCGGCGCCGTCCCAGATGCGGGCAATCTCGCGCGCTGCGATGCGGAAGCGCGGGATATAGGCGCCGTACCCGACAATGCCTACAGGTCGTTCAGGTTTCATCATAGAACATACTCCTCTTTCGAAGGCAAACGAAAAGAGAACGCGGAACGCGCGCCGCGCGCCTGCTCAGATGAAGTTGCATCACAACGGCGGGATGCAGCGTTCCGGGTTCTCCTCCCGGTTGTTGGTCTTGCTGGAGAGCTGCTTAGAACGGCTGACGCAAAGGCGCGAGGATGCAAAGGTTATGCTCTTGAGTGCGCGGCCTTGCACCTTTGCGTCTTCGCGTCAACCTGTTTGAGAAATGCTGCGAGCCTCTGACGATGAAAGGTGCGACGCTTCCGACAGGGCGTGATCGGCGCCAGCGTTGTGGGCGCGCAGTTCCGCCAGCAGCGCCTCGGCGCGCGCTGGCTTGATCTGCCGCTCCTGCACCATCCGCGCTGCGATCATATCCACCTCAGCGCCCTGCGCTCCGGCAGCCATAGCAATCTGGCGCGCGTGCAGGCTCATATGCCCACGCTGAATTCCCTCAGTTGCCAGAGCGCGCATCGCTGCCAGGTTCGACGCCAGACCGGCGCAGACGCAGATTTCCGCCAGTTCGTGCGCATGGGTGACTCCCAGCAGCTTGAGCGCCGCCTGCACCGCCGGGTGCACCTTCGTTGCGCCGCCGACGACGCCAACTGCGAGCGGCATTTCGAGCGTGCCGACCAGGTTCCCCTGCGCGTCGCGCTCCCAGTGCGACAGCGACGTGTACCGACCGCTCCGTGCGGCATAGGCGTGCGCGCCAGCCTCGACAGCGCGCCAGTCATTGCCGGTGGCGATCAGGATCGGGTCGATGCCGTTCAGAATCCCCTTGTTGTGCGTCGTTGCGCGATACGGATCCACTACCGCGAAGGCATATGCCCACAAGATGCCTTCAACAACCTCCTCGCCGCTCAGACCATCGCGCGCCAGCGACTTCGCCGGTACGATCGCCCGCGCCCGCGCCAGCCGCCGGTCGCTCAGGTTCGAAAGGATGCGCAGATACGCCTTGCCACCGCTGATCTCCTCGAGCAGCGGCGCAACTGCCTCCGCCATCGTGTTGATGGCATTGGCGCCCATTGCGTCGCGGCAGTCGATGATCAGATGCACGACCAGCATCGGACCCATCGGGCTGGTCTCGAAGAAACGCACTTCGATGTCCTTGGCGCCGCCGCCGAGCGCCACCAGGGTGCTGCTCTGGCGATTGGCGAGCGCCAGAATGTCGTCGCGGCGCGTCAGAATGTCGTGGCGGGCGCGGTGCGGATCGGCGACATGCACCAGTTGCACCTGACCGATCATGAGCGGCGGGGTCGAACTCGCCTGGAATCCGCCTCCATCGCGCACCAGTTTCGCCGCGTAACTGGCGCCTGCAACGATCGATGGCTCCTCAACGACCATCGGAATGAGCACATCGCGCCCGTTGATCAGGAAGTTGGTCGCAATGCCAAGCGGCAGGTTGAAAGTGCCGATGACGTTTTCGATCATCTTGTCGGCGCGCTCAACGGTCAGGGCGCCATTGCCGCCGCGGAGCAGGCGCAGGTCTTCGTCGTTGAGCCCATCGAACGACCGCACGACTTCAAGGCGTTCGCTAGGGCTGAGCTGGTAGAACCCGCTGATCCGTGAGTTGCGCGTTGCCATATGTTGTCTGTCTCTCCTGTGAATTTTCGAACATTTCGCCTTCTGTTACGGGCGAGTATAGCAGGCGGATTCGTTCAAACACGCCATGAAAACTGTCAAAACCTATCATTCCTCTGTCTGAGACTTTCATGGTACGATGGGACCTATGCAGCGATTGCTCATGATCTGCACATTTCTTGCGTTCCTGACGGCATGCACTGGCGGCGCACCAGCAGCAACGTCGGTTCCTGCACCGACGTTCCTTCCGCTCGATGCGGCGTTGGGTGCGCCGATCCTATCAGCGCCTGTCGGCGCTTACCTGCTGATCGACGCCAGCGGCGCGCGCCTGGTCGCCGGGCTGAGTTTCAGCGGCGGCGCAACCCCTGCGCCTGCTGATCCGCCTGCGCGTCAGGTGTGGCTCGACCCTGGCGCGATCGCTGACGACCTCGTTGACCGCGCTCAACCGGCTGGCAACGCGCGCTACCTGGCGGTCGCCGCCGCCGGCGTGCTCGAAGGTCCTGGCGCGTTTGGACCGGATGGCGCCTTTGGGTACCGGATGCGCCCGCAGACAATCACGCCGCTTCCCTGGCAGGAGACGACAGTTGCACTGCTGGCGACGACCCCGGCGACCGGTCAGGCGGTGCGCGTGACCGGCGCGCTGATCGCCAGCCAGAGCGAAGCCGTCCTCGTCGAGGCGCTCGGTCCCGGCGGCGCGCCAGCATCTCAGGCGCGCCAGGTGAAACTGCGCGCGCCGCTGCGTGACGCTGCCCTGCTGTCGCGCCTGACAACAGCGCCGGGCGGCGCTGTGCGCTACGGTACGGTGCAGGTCGAAGGGATCTGGCACGATGGAGTGCTGGTTCCGATGGGGATGCGGAAGGTGGAAGGGTGAACGTTGCACGTTTCGGTCGCACAAAGGCGCAAAGGCGCAGGGTTGAAGGTTGAAGGTAGCGCCGTTGCATCGCAACGGCGAAGCGTTGCACGTTGAATGTTGCAGATGGGCGGACGACGCAAAGCGAGGGGCGAGAGGTGAGAGGGTTGCCAGTGGGCAGGTTGCAGATGAGGAGGCTGCCGGTGGACAGGTTGCAGGTTGAAGGTTGCAGGTTGAAGGTTACAGGCTGAAGGTTACAGGTTGAAAGTCAGAAGACTCCCTACCCCTTAACCCCTAACCCCTATCATGCTCTATAATGACGGGTTACAGAAAGGTTGACTCACAGGATAGAAAGCCGTGTTCGCCAAACTCCTGATCGCCAACCGCGGCGAGATCGCCGTCCGGATCATTCGCGCCTGTCATGCCCTGGGAGTCGCTGCTGTCGTCGTGTACAGCGAAGCGGATCGTCGGGCGCTCCACGTGCGCCTGGCAGACGAAGCATTGCCGATCGGTCCTGCGCCTGCGCCGGAGAGTTATCTGCGGATTGAGGCAATCATCGAAGCGGCGCTGCGCTCCGGCGCGCAGGCAATCCATCCCGGCTACGGCTTCCTTGCCGAACGCGCCGCCTTTGCCCGCGCCTGCCGCGATGCCGGGCTGATATTCGTCGGTCCGCCGCCGGAAGCCATTGAGGCGCTGGGCGACAAGATCGCCGCCCGTCGTCTGGCGCTCGCCACCGGTGTTCCAATTGCGCCCGGCTACCACGGCGCCGATCAGAGCGATGAGACGCTGACGCGCGAAGCGGCGCGCATCGGCTACCCGCTCCTGATCAAAGCCAGCGCAGGCGGCGGCGGGCGCGGCATGCGCATCGTGAAGAGCGCCGACGAACTTTCTCCGGCAGTGGAAAGCGCGCGCCGCGAAGCGCGTGCGGCGTTCGGCGACGATACGATTTTCCTGGAAAAACTGCTCACCCGTCCGCGCCACATCGAGGTGCAGATCCTGGCAGACTCGCACGGCAACTATGTGCACCTGTTCGAGCGCGAATGTTCGATCCAGCGTCGCCATCAGAAGATTGTCGAAGAGTCGCCATCGCCAGTGTTGACTCCAAAACAGCGTGAGATGATCGGCGAAGCGGCGGTGCGTCTCGCGCGCGCCGCTGGCTATGTCAACGCAGGGACGGCAGAGTTCCTGTACGACGAGACCGATGGCAGTTTTGCATTTCTCGAAGTCAACACGCGCCTGCAGGTCGAGCATCCGATCACCGAAGCCGTGACCGGAGTCGATCTGGTGCAGTTGCAGATCGCAATTGCCAGCGGCGCGCGCCTGCCGTTTCGCCAGGAAGACCTGCAGCAGCGCGGGCACGCCATCGAGGTGCGTCTCTGCGCTGAAGACCCGGTGACCTTCCTGCCGACCGGCGGACGGTTGACGCGCTTCGACCTGCCGCACGACATCCGCTGCGATGCTGGCGTTGAAACCGGCGACGAGGTGACCCTCTACTACGACTCGCTCCTGGCGAAACTCATTGTCCACGCCGATAACCGGGCTGCCGCGATCGCACGATTGCGCGCCGCACTCGACGCCTGCGCCGTCGAAGGGGTGACGACCAATCTGCCGCTGCTGCGCGCGATTGCAGCGCATCCGGCATTCATCGCAGGCGAAACGACCACTGATTTTCTGACCGCGCACGAGATCACGCAGCGTCTGCCGGCGCCCGCTCCTGTCCCAGACGAGGCGCTGCTGGCAGCGGCAATTGCTGATGTCCAGTCGCTGGCACACGGCAGAGCCGCCACGCGCGATCCCTGGGGCGCGCTGGGACCCTGGCGAATGCTGCGCGCCGACATGCCGCTGCGCTACCGCGATGTCGAAAACGAACGATGCGTGCGTATCACCGAAGACGCCGACGGGTGGCGCGTTGAGATCGAGGGAAGAGGCTACTCCGCCAGTGTGCTTGAGGCGCGTCCTGATCATCTGACGCTGCGGATGGCGGATGGACGCATCGAGCGATTCGGAATGGCGCACGACGGTGAGGCGCGGATTGTCGCGTGGCGCGGGCAGCAGTTTCGCCTGGCGCCTGCTGCGCTGGAACTCGAGCGCCTGGGAGCGGCGGGGCACAGCCACAGCCGCGCCGGGTTGGAAGCGCCGATGCCGGGCACGATTGCGCGCATCCTGGTGCGCGAAGGGGATCGCGTTTCGGCGCACCAGCCGCTGGTGGTGCTGGAAGCGATGAAGATGGAGCACATCGTCGCCGCGCCGCATGATGGGATCGTGCTGCGTCTGCCCTACGCCGCTGGCGCGCTGGTCGCCAAGGGCGCAACGCTGGTGGAACTGGAGGAGGGGTGAGGCGAGAGGCGCGAGGCACGAGGAGAGAGGGGTGAGAAGCGGTCGAGGTTGAAGGTAGGAGGGTGGCAGGTTGCGTATTGCCGTAGAGAAGTTGCATTGCAACGTCTCCGCGAGCAAGCGAGGGGCAGAGGGCGACGAGGATTGGGATGTAAAGGCGCCGCGCTGCAACGCCCTCGGGCGCGTCGAACGTTGGAAACGCGAACGCGCCGTAATCGTCGCGCAAATGTCAAAATTTGAATACATATTCCGCTATGCACCCACCCGCCCGGCGGATGATGGTTTTTGAAAAATTATTCCGCTCTCCGCCCACTCGCCCGGCGCCTAAAGTCGCGGGCTACGGTTGCGAAGCCCGCCTGCGCGGGCTGGACCGGGCGATACCGAACTATTTTCTTAAACTCCATAAGCCGCAGGCTACGGTTGCAAAGCCCGCCTGCGGCGAACATGATTGGAGGTAGCGGGCGCAAGCGGCAACGACAGAGTATGCTTGGTCTTGACGTCAGCCTTTCTGAGAGACGCCGAAAGAGGTCTTCTCCCATGAGCCAGTCTGGCTGGAATACATCTCCTCCCGCGATCCGAGCGCAGGTTGAGCGCTATGTTGCAGAGGTGCACGCGATACTCGGCGACGAACTGATCGGCGTATACCTGCACGGCTCTCTGGCGATGGGATGCTTCAACCCGGCGCAGAGCGATCTCGATCTCCTGGTCGTTACGCGCGTACCGATGTCCCTGGCGAAGAAGCGGGACGTTGCGGATCATCTGTTACGCATATCGCGCCAGCCAGCGCCGATCGAGGTGAGTTTTCTGACGGTGGCAATGCTAACGCCCTGGCGTCATCCGCCGCCGTTTGATTTTCACTACAGCGAAATGTGGCGCGATGCCTATGCGCGCGACCTGGCAGGAGAAAGGTGGCGCACCTGGAATGCGGGAGAGCAACGCGATCCCGACCTCTCTGCGCACATCACGGTCGCGCGGCAGCGAGGCATTGCGCTCTATGGTCCACCCGCCGCGGCTGTGTTCCCCGAAGTCCCAGAGGCGGACTATATCGCTGCGATTATGAGCGATGTCACCGAGGCGCTGGATCGCATCTACGCTGATCCGGTATATGCCATTCTGAACGCCTGCCGTACGTTGGCGTTTTTGCACACACGCCAGGTGCTCTCCAAGGACGAAGGCGGTCGATGGGCGATCGAACATCTGCCGCCCGTGCTGCGCCCGCTGATTCAACTGGCGTTGACGCACTACCGTGATGCCGAAAACACAGGGGCATTTCCGGCTACGCTGCTTGAAACGTTTGGCAACCACGCACGGCAGGAGTTGAGGCGCTGCCTGGCGGCGAATGCTCTGGCGACGCGCACGCAGGGCACGTGCGGAGATCAGAGGTGACGCTCGCCTGGATGGAAGGTGAGCAGCACAGCCACGCACATTCCTGGCAATCACTGCCTCTCAACCGCGCTCCGTATGACGGATAACTGTCCGCCCCGTACCGACTCCAGGCGATACCCGACCGCCAGAACCGCGTAATCAGGAACACAGCGCTCTTCGATCCGCCTTAGAAGATGCCTGCTGATCTGCGGATAGGCTTCTCATCCGCCTTCGCGCCCTGCACTGTTGCTGAACTGACCTCTTCCACTCCTAATATGGAGTTTGAGCAAATAATTCGGTATCGTCCGGTCCAGCCCGCGAAGGCGGGCTTCGCAACCGTAGCCCGCGACTTCAAGCGCCGGGCTGGGCGTGGGCAGCGCCGTATGCCGGACTTAAGTGCTTAATGCTCATCGAGCTGCGGTAGAACCCGGTGCGACCAGCGACGTTCGCGCTGATCCTGACGGGCGCGTTTCTGGCGGCTGCGCGCCGCGCTGATTGGAAGGTGAATGCGGGTGTGAACAACGAAGTGTTACGCCGTCGCGCGTTGAGCGCGCAATTTCCGGGCGCGCCAGCGCGCAAGATCCGCCAGGCGCCCGAACGACTCGTAGAGTCCGGCATCGTGCGTCAGGCGCGCCTGGCGTGCAACGATCTCCTCTGCCAGTCGTTCGAGAGCGTCTGCATCATCTACGGCGTCCTTATACCGTGCCATGAACGCGTAGAAGCCGCCGTGCGCCGGATTGCAGACGCGCAGATCGTATCGCCGGCTGACGGCCTGTTCGTGCAGGCGCTGCAACTCGTATTCTGATGGCGCAGATGGGGATGGCGCCGGTGCAGGTTTACGCCAGAACATGATCTCTCCTCCTGATCAGATGATGTATATCGGTCTGCTCTGGTTACATAAGGCAGCGACGCGATAAGGTGCAGGCAATCATTAGTCTCGACTCGTCGGTATTATCGGTGCGGGCATGAGAAGCCTCTTACCGGGAGCGCGGATCAAGCTGATCGCGCAGCCAGTCGCCGAGCAGATTGACGCTCAGGACGGTCAGGAAAAGGAAAACGCCTGGTGCTAGCACGTAATGCGGCGCCAGGTGCAGATAGGTCTGTGACGTTTTGAGCATCACGCCCCAGGTGGAGTCGGGAGGCTGGATGCCCAGCCCCATGTAACTCAGCCCGGATTCAATCAGGACCGCAATCGCCAGGCTGAGTGTCGACTGAATAATGAGCGGCGAGGTGGTATTGGGCAGGATGGTGCGCATAAGAATGCCTAATGGAGGTACGCCGCAGGCGCGCGCTGCTTCGACATAGGGCCGCGACTTCACCATCAGGACACTGCCGCGTTGCAGGCGTGCAAACCGGGGTACATAGACCATGGCGATCGTCAACACCAGGTTCAGCGGCGAGGGACCGAAAGTGGCAATCAGGAGGATTGCAAAGAGGATGGCCGGGAAAGCCAGCAGTACATCCTGAAGGCGCATCACGAGCGAATCGAGCCAGCCGCCGCAGTAGCCAGCGATTGTCCCCAACGGTACGCCGAAGAGCATTGCCAGTCCAACCGAGCTCAGTGCTATCAACAGTGAGGTTTGTCCGCCATAGACTACCCGGCTCAGAATTGAACGTCCGAATTCATCAGTGCCCAGCGGGTGTGTCAAACTCGGACCCTGGAGTCGTTCAGCAGGTGACATTTGTTCGGGCGGGAGAGGCGCCAGTGCTTGTGGCGCAATAACCATTAATCCCATGATCGGCGCCCAGAGAACTATCAATCCTGTAGAGAGCGAAAAGGGTATCACGCGGCGCCTGAACTGGCGCCAGTAGCCCTGAATCGGAAAGGTCCGGCTTGTCGGGGCGCTCATGGATGCCTCAACTCAGGATTCAACCAGGCGTAACCCAGATCAGTGATCAGGGTGATAAGAGAGAAGCCAGCGGCGACGACCATGACAATGCCAAGGACGAGGGGATAATCGCGGTTATTGACCGCTTGAACCGCCAGCCAGCCGATGCCTGACCAACCGAAGACCTGTTCGATGATAATGACACCCCCGAGCAGGGTGCCGACCTCAATGCCTGCCATTGTCCACAGTGAGGGCAAGGCATTCTTCATGGCATGACGCCACATCACCATGCGTCGGCTCAGCCCTTTGGCATATGCAGTACGAATGTAATCCTGGCTCAGCACTTCAATGAGGTCCGAGCGCAAAAAACGGGAAAACGCAGCGATCAGATAGACAGAGAGAGTAATGACTGGCATTACCGAGCGCCGCAGACTATCAACGGGATCCTCGAACAACGAAGTATATCCGGAGGGGGGCAGCCAGCCTAGGTACACTGAGAAAACCAGAATGAGGATCAGACCGAGCCAGAAGCCCGGAATGGCGACGCCAGCAACCGACAGGAACACTAAAGTCTGATCGAGCCAGGAGCCACGCCTGAGCGCTGCGGCAACCGCCAGCGGTATGGCGATAATCAGTGAGATAATCGTCGAGCACACGAGTAATTGGAACGTGGCCGGAAGGCGACTGGCTATCAGGGTGATCACTGCCTCTCCATTACGATTGGAGACGCCGAGATCACCCTGAATGACGCGCCCAATCCAGCGCAAGTACTGGACGTACACTGGCTGATCGAGCCCCATCTCGCGGCGCAGCCGTTCGAGCAATTCCTGGTTCTCTGGACGGGCTGCGGCCCGTCCAAGCAGTGCAACTGCTGGGTCTCCCGGAGCCGCCAGCAGCATCCCGAATACCAGCATGCTAAGAATGAGCAGCGTAACGATCATCTCCAGCAAACGACGCAGCGTAAATGAGAGCATCGCCACCTCTCGAATCGGACGAGTCGTGCTATCAGGGAGCGTTCGCCCTGCGCATTGGCATCAATTCCGCTTTCGCTACGGAGCGACCGTCACGTCCTGGAACAAAATAACATTCCGTCCGTTCATCTCCCAGTTGGTCACCTTCCTGGAAGTAAGCGCTAGCATAGGCTGACCCATCACCACGATCAGCGGCGCCGTCTCATCGACTGTCATCCGCTGTAGCTCGGCATACATCGCCTTACGCGCAGACCGGTCCGACGTGGCTGCTGCGTCCAGGATCAACTGGCTCATCTCTGGATTGTTATAAACCGAGGCGAGCAGCGGTTTGTAGATAATGTCGAACATCGAGTTTGGATCGCTCGACGTATTGAACCAGTTCGCAATGGTATCGTAGTTTTTGTTGACATAGCGATCCAGCCAGGTGTTCAGTTCGCTCTTGTTGATTTCGAGCGTCACGCCGATCTGTCGCAGCGACGCCTGCCAGATGGTGGCAATGTCTTCCATCGCCTTGACCCCGCTGATGACTTCGATGCTGAACTTCAGATCCGATTTGCCAGCTTCTTTGAGAAGTGTACGGGCGCGCTCCAGATCGTAGGCTGGACATTCCTGTTCGACATAAGCCCAGGAGAAGGCTGGCAGCGGCGTGCAGGTGACCTGACCCTCGCCAAAATAGACCGTCTGATTGATCGTTGCGCGATCAATCGTATGCGCGAGC
Organism: Roseiflexus sp.; assembly: GCA_025055265.1. GTDB lineage: Bacteria > Chloroflexota > Chloroflexia > Chloroflexales > Roseiflexaceae > Roseiflexus. The sequence continues at coordinate 5,344 of JANWXL010000569.1, read as the reverse complement.
GCCTGGCGCACCCTGACGTCCTGCAACGCAGGATTATTAGCGATTCCAAGTTCGATCAGGAACAGGCTGCCGCTTGCCGAAGGTCGGTGGAAGATGATGTCCTGATTGTCCTTGACGGCCTGAGCTTCGGCGACGGGGACGTCGTAAATTGCGTCAACCTCGCCAGCAAGCAGGTTGAGGATCGCCGCCGTTGTATCCGGAAGCACGCGAAAAGTAAGCCGATCAAGGCGCGGCTTGCCGGGTTCCCAGTAGTTTGGGTTGCGTTCAAGCACGATTGCCTCATTTGGTGTCCAACTCACAAAGCGAAAGGGACCGGCGCCGACTGGTTTCCGCTTCAGTTCCTCGTCGCTGACATTCGATGGCGTAATAGCGACGTTGTACAGATCGTCGAGGAAGGTTGCGACCGGACGCTTGAGCGTGATCTTCAGCGTGTAGTCGTCGATCACCTCGGTCCGCTCAATTGGTTCAAGCTTGGAGGCGAAGATCATCTGTTGCTTGATCGTTCGATCAAAGGTGTGGAGCACATCTTCGGCGCTAAAAGGCTTGCCATTGTGAAAGGTGACGCCCCTGCGCAGATTGAAAATCCAGGTGGTTTCATCTTGCTGTTCCCACGATGCAGCCAGGGCGGGTACGATCCGCATGTCTTTATCAAGGGTGACAAGCGGGCTGAAAACTGTGTTTCGGATCACAGCCTCGTATAGAATGAGTTGGTTGAAGGCAGGATCGAAGTTGTCAATATCGCCGTTGATCGCGACAGTCAGGGCGCCGCCCGTGGCGCCTGCCGGCGTTGGAAGAGGAGTTGGCGCTACAGGCGACTGAGTGACAGTAAGTTCAGTGGGGACAGAGGCCGTCGTCGGCGTTGCTGGCGTGCTGGTTGGCGGCGCGGCTTGTGGTTGGGCGCCACAGGCGCTGAGCAGAAGAACCAGAACCGTCAGTGTGCCGAAGATCCGTGACATCGAATGCCGAGTTAAGTGATACATGCATTCCCTCCTACTATTTCACGACGATGATGCTGCTGGCGCCCGCGCCACTCGATGCGAGCTATGCTTGCTGGCGAGCAGCCAGGGCTGCATTTGCTGCAGCGACCCAATGCAACCGCTTCCGGGTGAGCAGCCCGTAGTTGTAATAATAGATTCCCCCAGCGCCTTCATTTGCTGCAATCAGGGCTTTGCTCGTAAGGTCTTCCGCCGAGAGGGCGTCGGGATGACCAGCATTCAGTGCAACCTGGAACGGTCGCTCGTCGATCAGCCCTTTCACCCAACGAATATCGCCGCGCACCTGGTTTGGGTCAGCGAAGTAACTGACGGTCAACAGGAAGTCAACAGCCGCCGCTGCAGTGCGTAGTTCGACGCCTTCCATCCAGGCTTTCGACGCTGGCCGGGTGAATATCGAGGTGGTGACGCCGATCTTCACGCCATGATTCTCCGCTGCGAGACGTAATTCGTTGAGCAGCGATCCGACGACGTCGCTGCGCATGCGCAGATAGGCGAACAACTCAGGGAAAGCCAGGAGCGCTGATACAGTCTCTGAGGCGCTGAAGGCTGGATCGAGCGTACCTCGCTCGTCTTCAATCAACCGGTCGCTGAGCTTTCGGGCCGCTCCTAGAACATCCCTTATTGGAATTCCCGCCCCGGTCGCACGTTCGCAGCAGGCGTCGCAGAAGCACAGACCGGTGAGCAGTTTTGCCAGTTCGTCGAGGTGAGCCAGGAACAGTTCATGATGGTCGCCATGGATGACGCCCAGGTAGGTCGGGCTTTCGAGCATCAGCGCGTTCGGCTTAAACTGGGCGCAGATGTCGCTGACCAGGGCGCGGGCGTAAGCCCGCACGCGCGGTTGGGCCGGGCAGAGTGCGTAGCGGAAGATGTCGCCGTACATATTGCGCGAGCAGAGTTCAGGGTGGGCTATACCAAGGCTTGAGTTGTGCAGGACGACCACCCACAGGTTGAATATGAGTCCGATCTCACGCGCTGTAACGGCAGCCTTCTCAATGACGCCACTGTCGGCGAGAGGCGCTTCGCAAACTGGTACGAGTCCCTCTGGATACAGATCCGAATTGGGAGTAAAAGCAGCGCTCGCCCCCATGCGGTGGTTGATAATGCCGCGCATGGTTGGTATGGCAGAGCTATTGCGATTACGCGGATGCAGGAAGCGACCGCTATGGTAGTTGCAGTTCAGCGCGATCGCCGTGCAACCCAGGTCATGGCGAATAGTTGCAATGCTCTCGTTGATGCCCTCGGACAGAAGATCCCATGGGTAGACGAACATGCCGCGCAGGTCAGTCATCGGCGCCTCCTTGCGCATAGCGATAGATGTCCATAATCAGATCGAAGGCGCGTCGGTTTTCATCCAGCGAGGACGGAGCGGGGATGCCAGCGGTGCGTGCTTCGAGCAGCGCCTGCACCTCGCCGCGAACGCCGACCAGGGTTCGTTCGAGGAAATCGGCTTGCTCCCGGTAGGGTCGCTCCGACTGCTGGCCGTCCGCGTTTGTGATTGTGATGCCACGGTACATTTCCACGTAAAGCGTTCCACGTTCGCCGACCAGTTCAACAGTGCGGATGGCGTCAGCCCCCGGCTGCCAGAGGAGTTGCACCCGGCAGATAATCCCGTCGCAGTCAAGCACAATGTCAGCAAAGTCCTCTACGTCGCCGCGATGGCCCAGCGAGCGCACTGTTGCTGCGAGGATGCGCACGTTCTGCGGTTGCAGCAACCAGAGAACGCGGTCGAAACTGTGGATGCCGTTGGTGAGCAGCACGCCGCCGCCAGCATATGGGCGCTGAAAATACCAGTCGGGCAGTTCGCTTGCATCGAAGTGCATGTGCTCAGCATAAGCTATCGGACGACCAATTGTGCCATCATTGAGAGCGGCGAAAGCTCGCCGACATTCAGGGTAGAACCGTCCGGTCATCCCCACCATCAACCGTACCCCGCTGCGGTCAATGGCCTCCTGCATCCGCTCGTAGTCGCTGACGGTTGTTGCTGCCGGTTTTTCGAGCAGAATGTCGGCGCCGATTCTCGCCGCAGCCTCAACGTGCTCGGCGTGAACGTGCGGCGGTGTGCAGATGCTCACAATCATCGCGTCAGCCAATCCCTCCGTCAGCGACGTGGTCGATAGCGCGCGGTAGCGTTGTGCAAGCGCGTCGGCAGCGGTACGGTCGCAGTCAACGACCGCCGAGATGTGCACGCCAGGCAGTTCAGACCACGCCCGGGCGTGGATCCGACCCATCATCCCTGCGCCGATGATTGCGACATTAGTCTTCATAGCGTTCCTTTCCTGTGCATGCTTTCTGAGCTTTCAAACACAACTGGCGTCGGCAGCCCGCGCGCGCCCGAGTTCGGACTGCCTGGAATAACCTTGTGCGCTCTGGCGGCCAGGGTTTCTGAAGTCGGGCTTCGAAGTCATGGCGCTGTTTTCTCCTGACGACACGGCTCTGTTGATGACGTTCACTCTCTGGATATGGAGATTGCTTGAACAGATCGAAGTCACAAGTTCAGCGTGACTTCTGTAGCCGATAACGTGTTCAACCATGCAAGATCAGGCGGAGTCAGGTTGTTGCGATAGATTCAGTGCTTCAGGCTGGTCTTCACGGATCCGTAGCAGGCGCGCACCATCGACAATCTGATAGACGCAGCAGAGTGCGGCGATAGTCTCTGCTGGCGTTGAGATTGGATGGTCTGAGGCAAAGAGATGATGTACACATCTGCCCGATAGCATGCCAGCATTACGTCGACCGACGCAGAATAATCCTGGTTGGCAGAATGATCCGCCGCTCGGCGACTGTCTTGCCCTGCAAATGGTCGATCAACGTCTCAGCAGCCCGACGCCCCATGTCGTAGTAAGGAACATGAACAGTGCTAATTGCTGGCTCGACGTAGCGAGCGAACTCAAAATCGTCAAAACCCATAACTGCAATATCATCGGGGATGCGCAATCCAACGGCTCGAATAGCATGCATAGCGCCAACCGCAAGCAGGTCGTTTCCGCCAATGACTGCGTCCGGCCATGGACGATCCGTCTGGTTGAGCAGCCGTTGCATTGCCGACGCACCGCCTTCCACTGTCCAGTCAGGGCTGGAAGCGACCTGAATGTGAGACTCTAGCCCGTGGGCGCGCATTGCTCTCATGTACCCCTGGAGCCGCTGTTCGACTGCTGGCCACACTTGAATGCTGTCAATAAAGGCGATCCGCGAGCGGCCACGCTTGATCAGCAGACTGGTTGCATCGTAGGCGCCGGCAGCATTCGTACTGAGCAGGCAGAAGGCCTGATCGCCGGAAACTTCGCGTTCGAGCAAAGCGAAGACTGCATTGGCCTCGACGAGTTCGGCAATGACGGCATCGTGCAGGTCGCTGGTTCCCGATAGGGTGATGACAGCCGCATCTATCCGATTCGTATAAAAAGGCCGTAGAAAATGTTCACCCGGCGCTTCTGGCCGGATTGACGGCGTGTCGATGAGCAGGCTGTAGTTATTGGCCCGTGCCACATCGTTCATCCCGGCAATGACCTCGCCATGAACCGGATCGGCAAGCGCCCGCGGATTGGGGTCGAAGACCAGAAATCCAAGAGTCAGACTCGCGCCTTGCCGCAACCCCTGCGCGCTCTGGCTGGGGTAGTATCCTAATCGCTTGATAGCGTCGAGGACGCGAACCTGAATCTCTGGGCGAACTGACGACTTGTTATGCATCACGTTTGATACGGTCTGAATCGAAACGCCGGCCGCCCTGGCTACTTCGCGAATCGTAACATTCCGTTTCCGTAGTTTCATCTCGGCTCTCGGCAAGGGCTTCTTAGAATCAACCTGAGCTGGACATTACAAGGCAATGCTTTCGGACCGAAGCGATTACGAGGCGCGCCAGTGCAGGTCTCCAAAAAGAAAGCCCTGCTGATGCTGCCAACGGTCACGTGGCCAATGCAAAATGAGTGTGATTGAACGTTCTATAGAACGTTCAATGTAACAATAACATAAAGACCGTGCATCTGTCAAGCATTCAATGGAAGGGAGCAGTCGAAGCAGAAAATCAGAGTAGCGACGTTGCACGCAACGTCGCTACCTGAGATTCAGGAATGCGCTGTCACCGCGCACCGTGATCTGAAATGATCTGCGGTCGAAAAGAGGTGACGTTTGGGCGCCATCACTGCGCACGCACGGCCTGAACGGCCTTCTCTGCCGCTTCCGCCAGCGTCGCTGCCGGGATCAACGCCGACTCTGCCAGGATGCGTCGCCCTTCTTCTTCGTTTGTGCCGACCAGGCGCGCAATCATGGGCACATCGGTCTGAACCTCCGACAGCGCGGCGACAATGCCTTTTGCAACCTCGTCCACGCGGGTGATGCCGCCGAAGATGTTGAAC
>JANWXL010000525.1 GCA_025055265.1 Roseiflexus sp. | reverse complement strand
CAGCAACCCGCCGACGATCAGCAGAATAATGCCATCCGCCCCGGTGAACCGTGGCCGATCAGGCGGGGTCGGCGTGAACCCGCGACGAGCTTGAACAGTCATATGTTCTCCGGGCAACCAGGAGGCGACAGGCGAACGTTGTCGGTCTGCGACGGCGCAGGCGGGGAGACAGACAGCCGCCACGCTGCCTGTGCAACGGATGCTATTATACTACGCGCAGCAATGGGCTTGTTCGAGGTCTGGGCATAATTTGTGAGCATTCATAAGCTCTGCCGCTCGTTTGTCGTGGTTCGCAGGTTTGACAAAGACGTGGTATAATGTGGCAAGTCCTTGCTTCATTGATCCTCGTTGGAATGAAGTAGCGAGACCTGCCGTGATGATCCCCCGGCGCAGAGCCGCAGGGAAACGAAAAAACATCCGCAAGAGTGGCGCGTCCGTTTATCGGTAAGCATACAATGGCTTGATAATCAAGCCTCTGAGAGAAACCGGCGCTTCTTCCAGACGCCCCATTGCGCCGGGATGCTAAAGCTGAACGTCCGCGCGGTGAGGAGACAGGTTTAATCTTGAGCGCAGAACGATTGCAGAAAGTGCTGGCAAGCGCCGGCATCGCGTCGCGGCGTGACTGTGAAGAGTATATCGCCGCAGGGCGCGTGATGGTCAATGGTAAAGTGGTCCGCATCCCCGGTACGCGCGTGGACCCGGAACACGATGAGATCCTCGTTGATGGAAAGCCCATCGGCAAGATCCATCGCCGCACCTATGTGATGCTCCACAAACCGGCGGGCGTGGTCTCGACAACCGACGATCCGCAGGGTCGCCCGACAGTTATTGATCTGGTCAACCTCGAAAAACGGCTGTTTCCGGTGGGTCGGCTCGATTATGACTCGGAAGGTTTGCTGTTGTTGACCGATGATGGGGAACTGACCCAAAAGTTAACCCATCCCAGTTACCAGGTCGAGAAAGAGTATCACGTCCTTCTGAACGAAGCTCCCTCGCCGAATGCGCTACGCGCCTGGCGAACCGGTGTAGAACTGGATGGGGTGAAAACGGCGCCTGCCTGGGTCGAACTGATTGAACGCACTCCCGAAGGGGCGTGGGTGCGCGTCATTTTGCACGAAGGACGCAAGCGCCAGATCCGCGAGGTGGCGCGATTACTGGGGTACGAGGTGCGGCGGTTGATTCGTGTGCGCGAAGGTCCGCTGACTCTGGGAGATCTCCCAAGCGGTACCTGGCGCTTTCTTACCGATGAAGAGGTTGACATGTTGCGAGAGCACGCCGAGAGAAGCGCGGCAATCGCCGAAGCGGATCAGCCGCGTCGGCGTGAACAGGACGAGACGAAAGCCGCTGGCAGGCGCCGGTTGCGGCGTATCAGCCCGTCGGCACGGTTGCTACAGAAAGGTGAAGAAGTGAGAGAAACAACTCTGCCCGAACTCGACGAAGCGGTCGGCGTAGAGGAGAAAGAAGCGCTGCCACTCATCGAGGAGGGGCGCACGAAGCATGATAAGAAAGGCGCCCGCCGCGACGCGCCTTCGGCGCGCAAATTCCGCACCGATGACCGTGGCGCGCGGCGTGACGAACGCAGCGGCGCCCGCCGCGACCAGCGGGAAGACCGGAGTGACAGGCGCCGCAGCGAGCAGCGCGACGAGCGCAGCGGCGGCTACCGGAGCGAACGACGCGAGGATCGTGGATCAGGCGGATCGCGGGACTTCCGCCGTGACGACCGCAGTGGCGGCTATCGGGATGAGCGGCGCAGCGAGCGCAGCGGCTACCGGAGCGAACGACGCGAGGATCGTGGATCAGGCGGATCGCGGGACTTCCGCCGTGACGACCGCAGTGGCGGCTATCGGGGTGAGCGGCGCGACGAGCGCAATGGCGGGTATCGCAGCGACCGGCGGGAAGACCGAAGTGGCGGCTACCGCAGCGACCGGCGCGACGAGCGGGGATCGGGTGGACCGCGGGATTTCCGGCGTGACGAGCGCAATGGCGGGTATCGCAGCGACCGGCGGGAAGACCGAAGTGGCGGCTACCGCAGCGACCGGCGCGACGAGCGGGGATCGGGCGGACCGCGGGATTTCCGGCGTGACGAGCGCAATGGAGGATACCGCAACGATCGGCGTGATGAATGGAGCGGCGGGCGCCACAGTGAGCAGCGCGATGAACGGAGCAGCGGGCGCCGCAGCGACCGGCGCAGTGAGCGCGGTTCCCGAGGCTTTTCGCGCGATGATCGCCCGACGCCGCGCTACTTCGAGGATGATGAGGCGTAGATTTGGTTGACGCGAAAACGCACAGGCGACCAATCGCGCGAGGCTTTGCGCCTTTGCGTCGCGTTGCTATGGCATCCTCAGCGCGGAGTAGCAAAGACCTGCGTCCAGTACCTTCCATATGAGCCGCCATCGGCATACGCAACGCCGATCTCGCGCAGGTTGCAGTTCAGCATGTTTCTGCGATGCCCTTCGCTGTCGTACCACCCCTTCACCACCGCTTCAGCAGTCCAATAGCCTGCGGCAATATTCTCCGCTGCGGCCGAGTAGGTATACCCCGTGCGTCGGATGCGATCCCAGGGAGTCGAGCCATCCGAGCCGGTGTGACTGAAGAAATTGTTTTTCGCCATGTCCTGACTGTGCGCAGCAGCAGCGGCTGTCAGCTGCGGCGAAACGATCAGCGGGGCGCACCCCGCCGCTGCACGGTGCTGGTTTGTCAGATCGACGACCTGCCGGGCAAGTGGTGATATGGTATTTGCGCCGCTGTTGTTAGATGTCCCCGGCGCAACAATCAGCGGCAGGTGCACTTTCACCGTCGCCGCCGGTGCAAGAGTGCCGTCAGCCGGAACAGCAAGGCTGTCGCTGGCATCGTCTGCCGGTTCGCCGATGTCGAAGGGGAGATCGCCTGCCGATTGAGCAGAGGGGGTGAGCGGCAGCAGGCTCAGAACAACTGCGATGAGGAAAACCGCAAGGCGATATGGTAAAGGCATGTATGCGCTCCAGAGACGTTGTGAGACGATGATGGCACTCTACTTCTTTACCTTAATTTTATGGTTCGCCCGCTCGTCTGGAAATAGCCCGATAGTCCCTGCGTGACATGCCATCCGGTACGCCAGTCAAGTGGGTCATCCGGTCAACGCGCCAGAACATAGCACATTGGCGCGCACTGACGGACAAACCCCTTGAGTTCCAGGACCGCCAGCGCAGCAGATACTTCATAGACCGGCATGGATGTGCGACGTTGCAGATCGTCAATGTGGAGCGGCTCATACCCGACCAGCGCCAGCACTGCAGCCTCGACCGGATCATCGGGCAGTGCGGCGCGCACTTCCTGCTGACTGGCTGCCACACTCATATTGAGCGCTTCCAGAATATCGCCTGCGCACGTTACCAGACCGGCGCCATTCCGGATCAGGTGATTGGTTCCCTCGGAACGCGGGCTGAAGATCGATCCCGGCACGGCAAAGACGTCGCGCCCCTGTTCAAGCGCGTAATCGACTGTGATCAGCGCGCCGCTCTTCACCCCGGCTTCCACCACCAGCACGCCGCGCGCCAGACCGCTGATCAGCCGATTACGCACAGGGAAAAGTTGCGGTATAGGTCGGGCGCCGAGCGGGAACTCCGAGATCAGCGCGCCGCTGCTGGCAATACGTTGCGCTAGGGCGGCGTGACGTTCGGGATAGACCATATCGGCGCCGCATGGCAGAACCGCCAGCGTGCGTCCGCCAGCGTCGAGCGCTGCCGCATGCGCAATGCCGTCGATGCCCAGCGCCAGGCCGCTGACAATCGTTACGCCTGCCTCGACCAGCCCGGTCGTCAGGCGGCGCGTCGCTTCGCGCCCATACGAGGTCGGCTGGCGTGTGCCGACCACGGCAACGCTCCAGGCGTCAGCGTCGGAGAGGGCGCCGCGGACGTAGATCAACGGCGGCGGCGAGGGGATATGACGCAGGGGCGCAGGATATGCAGGGTTCTCGCGGTCGATGAGGGTGATGCCAGCGCGCTGGGCGCGTTCCATCTCACGGTCGAGATCGAGCGTGCGACGCGTTTCGATCAGGGCTTCGATCAGTTTGGGTTCTAACCCGGCGGCAGCAAGTTCGGCAGGCGATGCATGCCAGGCGGCTTCGATGGAGCCGCACCGTTCAATCAGGCGGTCGAGACGGGCCGGACCGATGCCATTCACCCGGTTGAATCCCAGGTAGTAATGAGTGTTCTCCATGGCGCACCCGGCTCTTCTGAGAGAGCGACAAGCGGCGGACCCGCGCCCGCCGACGGTATGTAGTATATCGGGCGCCCATTACCAGAGTTTGATGGCACGCAATATCACCCTTACAGTACGTCGCGCAAAGATCGACGCAGCGACGCCAAAGCGCAGAGTCTCGCCAATGAAATACAGCATGCCTTGGTATCGGCCTTTCTGAGAAGCCCTCTAGCGATCATTGCGGGGCCAGATCGTCCAGAGTGCGGCGCCAGCCGCCACTACCCACGACCAGAACGCCTCGTCGGTGAAGCCGTTGATCCGCAGCAGCACCCCGCCAATGAACAGCGCCGCTGCGATGATACCGCCGGAGAGCCGGTTCGTTGCCCGCTCGACGCGCTTCATGCCACGCTCGAGGCGTGAGAGATCGACTCGCATCTGGAGTTCGCCCCGGTTAGCAGCTTTGTAGTAGGCATCCATCTGACGCGGCAGCGTCGCTGCTATCTGACTGAGCGCAGTCACTTCACGGCGGATATCTTCCAGCCAGTCGCCGTTGCGCCGTTCGCGGTCGAGCATAGCCTGCGCAAATGGCTGCGTTTCCTCGAACAGGTTGATGTCGGGGTGCAACCCGGTCACAATTCCGCTCACCAGACTGATCGCCCGTCCCAGGTAGATCAGGTCTTGCGGGATCTGGAAAGGAAGATCACGCACAAGGTGCTCGGTTTCATCGAACAGTTTTTCGATGTCGATATTGGTCAACTCGCGTTGCGAGCGCGCATACGTATGGCGCAACACAATTTGCAGCGCCTGCACAATCTGGCGTCGGTCGGCGCCGGGCAGAATCATGCCCAGACGGTCGAGCGCTTCGACAATCCGCTCAGGATCGTTGGTTGCCAGCCCAATCACGCCACTCCGCATAATTTCCATAGTCGTTGGCGGCAGATACCCGACCATGCCGCAGTCGAGCAGGATGAGCGTGAACGGCGCACCCGGTTTGACGCCATTCGTCTGCGGCGGCGGCGGACCATCGACGCGCACGAAGATGTTGCCGGGGTGCGGGTCGGCGTGGAAGAAGCCATCGATAAAGAACTGCTTCAGGTACGCGCGATTGAGGCGGGTGGCGACTTCGGTGCGATCGACGCCTGCGCGCTCGAGTGCAGCGTAATCGGTAATTTTGATGCCATCGACGCGCTCCATGATCAACACGCGTCGCGTCGAAAGTTCGGGATAGGGTTTGGGAAAATAGACCCCTGGCGTATCGGCGAAGTTGACGCGAAACCGCAGTGCGTGCTGCGCCTCGCGCACGTAGTCGAGTTCCTCGCGCAGAACACGGGCAAATTCTTCGAAGAGAAGCTCCAGATCGGCGCGCCGCCGGATCAGCGGGTAGTTCTTCACAATGCGCACCGCCCATAGCACAGCGCTCAGGTCGATCTCGACGATTTCATCAATGCGCGGACGCTGAATCTTGATCGCAACCGGTTTCCCGTCACGGAGTTCCCCGTAGTACACCTGCCCAAGCGATGCCGCCGCTACAGGGGTCGGGTCGAAGCGCGCAAAGATACGATCAGGCGACCGGCCCAGTTCGGTGATGAGAGTTTGGAGCACATACGGCAGCGGCGCTGGCGGCACTTCGTCCTGCAGACCGGCAAGTTCGTCCGTGATCGCCGCCGGGAGCACATCGGCGCGGGCGCTGAGGAACTGACCAAGCTTGATCAGCACGCCGCCCATCCGCACTGCCAGGCGCCGAAAGTCGCGCGCAATCCGCTGATAGCGCACCACTCCTGTGCGCTGCGCGTACCAGCGGGTCAGACGATAGCGGTTGAACAGAATGTCGAAAATGAAGACATGGACGATCACCCGGAAAAAGAACCAGGACACACGAAGAAAGCGCCGCCGCCTCGGTACCGGGAACGGACGAAGATCGGGCGGCAGCGGCGGAAGCGAGAGTGTGGCGCCGGATTCTGAACCGGTTGTTGTCGGCCTTGTGACCGTTTGCACATGTCGTATTATAGCACCACCTTTTACCCGAAAGCTCCGGGTTTCTGTTATCATTCGATTATGCGCACCGCGATCTGGCTCATTCGACACGGGCAGACCCTGCTCAACAAACAGCGTCGCTATCAGGGAAGAATCGATAGTCCGCTGACGCCATTCGGCGTGCGACAGGCGCAGGCGCTGGCGCGCCGTCTGCGGCGGATTCCCTTTACAGTCGCTGTCATCAGCCCCTGCGAACGGGTGCGCGCAACAGCAGCGGCAGTGATCCAGGGACGAGTAGTGTCGGTTGTCGAGGATGCGCGCTGGAGCGAAACAAACCATGGTCGCTGGGAAGGTCTGACCTATGCCGAGGTGCGTGCACTGTTTCCCGACGAAGCGCTCGCGCGCTTCGCCGATGCGTTGCACGGGCGTCCGCAGGGCGGCGAAAGTCTCGCTGACGTCAACGCCCGCGTCCTGGAAGCATGGCGCAGTTTGTTGCACGACTACCGTGGCGGTCGTATTCTCGTTGTCACTCATGCAGTCCCTATTCAGTTAATCCTGTGCAGCATCACCGGTCTGGCGCCGACCGACTACTGGCGCTGGCGCGTTGATCTGGGAAGTCTGACCGCAATCGATGTCTATGCTGGCGGACCAATCGTGCGCGTGGTCAACGAAACGCCGCTGCTGGGGCGAGGTTGGGGAATGGGGAGTGGGGAATGAGGAGTGACGAGTGAGGAGTGACGAGTGACCAGTGGCAGGTGATGTCACGTTCGCCGTTCACCGATCAGGGGCGCATCGCCGTGCATCCGGACGCGCCAGCGGCGCGCCCCGACCCTTCCTACCGGCTCGATGCGGGCGCGCCAGCGGCGCGCCCCTATCTGCCGCCTCTCTCGCCTCTCCCTCCTCACGCCCATCCATGCATGCACATTATGTCGTACACTGTTGCGGTGCGGACATGCAGGTTCGAGAGCGACGTTCCAGGCTCTTCTCTCGATGTCGAGACGCTGTGCGATGTT
>JANWXL010000490.1 GCA_025055265.1 Roseiflexus sp. | reverse complement strand
CCTTCAACTTTTCCACCTTCGCACCTGTGACCTACGATGTGCTACCATGCACACAACAGATTCAGGGGAGGAGCCTTGACCCATGCACACGTCGCTTAACATCCGAATCACACCGATTGCGCTTATGGCGCTGACACTTATCCTCGCCGGGTGCGGCAATCTTGGCGGACTGCTTGGCGGCCAGCCTACTCCTGCGCCTATTATCCTCATCGCAACCGCTACACCCGTGCCGCCGGGGCAGGCGACTCCGACGCCGGATGTTGTCCCGTCGCCGACGGTCGCGCCGCTCGACACCCCGACTGCAACCTCTGCCCTGCCAACTGTCGCGCCTTCCACACCCACACCCGCGCCGCAAAAAATCCTGGCGCGCGTCAAAGAGCGCGGCTATCTGATCTGCGGAACGAACGCTGACCTGCCTGGCTTCGGCTTCTACGACAGTGTGCGCCAGACCTGGAGCGGCTTCGATGTCGATTTCTGTCGCGCCGTCGCTGCCGCTATCTTTGGTGATGCCACAAAAGTGGAGTTCGTTGCCCTTAGCGCCGCACCTGGACCTAACAATCGGTTCGATGCCGTGCGTGAAGGGCGGGTCGATGTCCTGTTCCGCAATACGACCTGGACGCTGGGGCGCAATATCAGCGGGCTGGCATTTGGTCCCACTACCTTCCACGACGGTCAGACCTTTATGGTACGGGCCAAAGACCGGATTACCAAACTGGAGGACCTGCAAGGCAAAGTCATCTGCGTCGCCAAAGGCACCACTAGCGAGCAGAATCTGAACGACGACTTCGCCGCGCGCGGCATTAAGTTTACGGCTCGCGCGCTCGACGGCGAGGACGAGCTTTACCCGGCTTACGACGAAGGGGAGTGCGATGCAGTGACCAGCGATAGTTCCCAACTGGCTGCCAAACGCCAGCAGCTCAAGAACCCTGCCGAGCATATCATCCTCGGCGACCGCATCTCGCGTGAACCGCTCGGTCCGGTCATCGCCCGCGACGACAACCAGTGGCTCGATGTGATTAGCTGGACGGTCTTCGCTACGATTTATGCCGAAGAACTGCGCGTCGATCAGCGCAACGTCGATCGTCTGCGCGCCAGTACGACCGATCCGCGCATCAAACGTTTGCTGGGGCTAGAAGGCAACTTCGGCGAGGGGCTGGGGCTGCCGAACGACTTCGCCTATCAGATTATCAAGCAGGTTGGCAACTACGGCGACATCTACAACCGCAACCTGGGACCAAACACGGTCATCAATCTGGATCGCGGACCGAACAAGGTCTGGAACCTTGGCGCTGGCGGCGTACTCTCATCACCGCCGTTCCGTTGATCGGCGGTGCACTGCATATAAAAAACCGGAGCATCGACGCTCCGGTTCATATTCCTGAATGTCACCTTGTGGTGGAGCGACGGGGATTCGAACCCCGGACCTGCTGCGTGCAAAGCAGCCGCTCTCCCAACTGAGCTACCGCCCCGAAATAAAGCGAGAATTGAGGTGTGCTCAATTCTCTACTTTCCTGGTGGGCGTAGGTGGACTCGAACCACCGACCTCGATCTTATCAGGATCGCGCTCTAACCTGCTGAGCTATACGCCCGCGACTATATTGTATCACACCAGCGTGAAACGCGCTACTCTCCGCTCACGGGTGAATAAGATACCACGCTGCGGTGTGGCTGTCAAGCGAAAAAGCAATTGATTTGCGGCTGCGTTCAAAACCAAACAATTCCCGCATCGCCTCTTAACAATCTCTGAAGAAGGTCTCGCTACGATAGAAGCGCATCGAGCAACCGCCCATCAAACGGAGCGAGGTCTTCTCATGAACACACAGACACCGGGAACTCAACGACGCACATTGACCAACCTGGCGCTCGACAGCACAATGTTTATCGCTTTTCTCATCGCCACAGCGCCGCGCTTCACCGGCATCGCCGTTCACGAATGGCTGGGCATTGCGCTTGGCGCGGCGGTACTGACTCATCTGGTCGTCCACTGGTCATGGATTGTCGGCGTCACCCGGCGGCTTTTCAGTCGAGCGTCGGGGAGCGCACGTCTCAACTATCTGCTGAATGCGCTGCTCTTTATCGTCTTTACGACGATTATCTTCACCGGGCTGATGATTTCGGAAACGGCGTTGCCCCTGCTCGGCATTCGCTTTGAACGCGACCGTCTCTGGACTCAACTTCATCATCTGACATCCGACGCAGCGGTGTTCCTGATCGGGCTGCACGTGGCGCTCCACTGGCGCTGGATCGTCAACGCAGGGCGCCGCCTGGCATCCCGAATCTTCCGGCAGGCGCCAGCATTTGCGTCAGCGCCAGCGCTGACGAAGGAGGCGGAGCGATGAAAACCGTCTGGCGGATCCTCGCTATCCTGGCAGTGGCGCTCATTGTCGTCGGCGCACTGGTTGCCCTGCGGCAGACGGGGATTCTGGCGATGTTGCTGCCGGGACCGGAGCGCACACAGTTCGAGGCAGGGATTGAGCGCGGTCGGTTCGCCCCCGATGGCTTCGAGCGCCGTGAGCGCGGTTGGTTCGCGCCCGACGGCTTCGAGCGTGATCATCACGCTGAGCGCGAACCGGACGCCCGTGGTATGATCGATGCGATCAAAAATCTATTGATCATTGGCGTGATTATTACGCTGGTCGTGGGAGCGTCGCTGATTGCGCGCCGTTTTCTGCGGCGACGCGCCCCGCCGCGTGCTGAAGCGGGACCTCTGGCATGAGCACAATTCTGATCGTCGATGATGAGCCAGCGCTGCGCGCCATGCTTCGGCTCTATCTCGAACAGGAAGGATTCCACGTCGTCGAAGCGGGCGATGGACGGCGCGCGCTCTACGTGGCGCGCGTCGAAAAGCCCGATCTCGTGATCCTTGATCTGATGATGCCGGAAATGGGCGGGTACGAGTTCTTGCGCGCCTTTGCAAAAGAGTCGCGCACGCCGGTCATCGTCCTGACGGCGAAGATCGAGGACACCGACAAAATCCTGGGGCTGGAACTGGGCGCTGATGATTATGTCACCAAACCGTTCAACGTGCGCGAGTTGATCGCACGCATTCGCGCTGTGCTGCGCCGCGCCCAGCAGGCGCCAATCGAACCAGAGGTGCTGCGCGCCGCCGATATTGTGCTCGACCGCACCGGGCGGACGGTGCGCGTCGGCGGGCGCTACGTCGATCTGACGCCATCAGAGTTCGCCATTCTGGCGACCCTCATGGCGGCACCGGGGCAGGTCTTCTCACGGCTCGACCTGCTCGACCGCGTTTCCGGCGACGCCTTTGAAGGCTCAGAGCGCACGATTGATGTGCACATTCGCAACCTCCGCGCCAAGATCGAAGACGATCCGCGCAACCCGCGTTATATCGAAACGGTGTACGGCATGGGATACCGGTTTGCGCTGCCGCGCGCAACGGACCATTCAAAGGCAGGCGCATAACCATGCGATCCCTGACGCTCAAATTGACGCTGGCGTTTTTGCTGGTCGGGCTGATTGGCTCGCTTCTGGTTGCGCTGATCGTCGGATTTCGCACCCGATCTGAAGTCGATCTCTTCCTCTCGGTGCGTGATCGCACCATTCTGCTCAACGCGCTGCGCTCGTACTACCAGACGAACGGCGGCTGGCAGGGGGTCGAACAACTGCTGGAACGGACGGCGCCGCTCGATTTTTACAGTCGGAACCTGATCCTGGCGGATGCGAACGGCGTGGTGGTCTATGGTCAGCGCCGACCATTCCTTCCCGGTCGGCAGCTGGGGCAAGGCGCGATTGCGCGCGCCGAGCCGCTGCGTGTTGACGGAAAAATCATCGGTTACTTCTTCTTTGTCGGTCCTCCACCCCTCCCCATTCGCGGCGATCCGCGCTGGGCAGCCGAGGCGGAACTGCTCCAGCGCCTGGCGGCGGCGACGGTTCTGAGCGCGATTGGCGCGACTATCGTGGCGCTGGTGGTCGGCGTGGTGCTGGCGCGCACGCTGACCCGCCCCATCCGCGAGTTGACGGCAGCAACGCGCGCAATGGCGCAGGGACGGCTCGATCAGCGCGTCACAGTGCGTTCACGCGACGAAATTGGCGAACTGGCGCGGGCATTCAACCAGATGAGCGCCGATCTGGGGCGAGCGATCCAGGCGCGCCGCCAGATGACCGCTGATCTGGCGCACGATCTGCGCACGCCGCTGAGCATTCTGCGCGGCTACACCGAAGGGTTGCAGGAAGGGCGCGTCAGCGGAACCCCGGCAATCTACCAGATCATGCACGGCGAAGTCGAGCATCTGCAACGCCTGATTGACGATCTGCGCCTGCTCTCGCTGGCGGATGCCGGCGCGCTATCGCTCAACCGGCGCGCTGTCGATCCGCGCGCACTCCTCGAACGCGCCGCGCTGGCGCATATGGTGCAGGCGGAACAGCAGGGGCTGACCATTCGCGTCGAAGCGTCCGACTCGCTCCCCGCAGCGCTGGTGGATACCGACCGCATGGCGCAGGTGCTGAACAACCTGGTATCGAACGCTTTGCGACACACAAAAGAGGGCGAAATCGTCCTGACGGCGCGCGAAGCGGATCACGAACGCATCATCATCGAGGTGCGCGACACAGGCAGCGGCATTGCTCCGGAAGATCTGCCGTACATCTTTGATCGCTTCTACCGCGCCGATCCAGCACGCACCCGCGAAGGCAGTCAGAGCGCCGGTCTGGGACTGGCAATCGCCAAAGCGATCATTGAGGCGCACGGCGGGTCGATCAACGTCGCATCGACCGTTGGCGTCGGGACGACTTTTACCATCACGCTGCCAGCGGCAGCGTCCGCAGACAGCGCCGCCGCCCCACAGACAACGTCAGCAACACGGCGCATAGCGTAGGGGGCAGGTCGCAGACCTGCCCTTCCGGAGAACGGATTGCCGGGGCCCGCGACACGGTCGCAGACCGCGCTGTCGGGGCAGGGCGCCGACCTGCCCTGCCGGAGACCGGCTTGCCGCGGCCCTCGCCACGGACTCATCCCGCGACGTAGGGGCATGTCCCATACCTGCCCTTCCGGAGAACGGATTGCCGGGGCCCGCAACACGGTCGCAGACCGCGCCGTAGGGACAGGTCTCAGACCTGCCCTTACGGTGGACAGTCCGATATAGTGATAGGCGCATCGACTGAGCGGCAGGCAGAAGACCAATCGTCGGGGACGAGTCTTGCCAGGGTAGACCTGAGTAGGATATTTCTGCAAAGCCATGAGCCCTGGCTGAGATCGTGAAAGCCCCGAAGGGGCTTCCACGTCCTGAGCGAGGGCTAAGGTAAGGGACTGCGGGCTGATGGAGTTTGAGAAAATAATTTAGTATCGCCCGGTCCAGCCCGCGAGGGCGGGCTTCGCAACCGTAGCCCGCGACTTTAGGCGCCGGGCGAAGGGCGGATAGCGGAATTTTTCAAAAACCATAAGCCCTGGCTGAGAACATGAAAGCCCCGAAGGGGCTTCCACGTCCTGAGCGAGGGCTTTAGCCCGCAGCTCAAAGGACGCGCGGCTTGGCAGCACGGGTTGACCGGATTCATTTCTTAATCCTCATCAGCCCGTAGCTCAAAAGGAGCGCGATCTGGCAGCGCAGGTCTATCAGACTCAACCTGCCGCTCAGAGCGCGCGCGACGGCCATGCCATCCCTACCGCTGATCAACCGGCACATAGTCGCGCCGCGCAGGACCCAGATAAATCTGGCGCGGTCGCGTGATCTTCTGCTCCGG